>JBBSXH010000070.1:0-44246 GCA_038045865.1 Nanobdellota archaeon | reverse complement strand
CTTTAAAACCAGATTTTGGAGTTATTGGAGAAGGAGAAGAAACAATTATTGAACTATTAGATTGTTTGGATAGAAAAATGGATGTTAAAGGTGTGAATGGAATTATTTATAGTGGGAATGAAGGAAAAGTAGTTTTTACAAAACTTCGTGAATCTATTAAAAATATAGATTCTTTACCTTTTCCAGATTTTGAGGGTCTTGGTTTTGAAGAGCAATTAAGAAATATGAGCTTTAATAATGCTCCTTATGGATGTATATTTGATTACCCTAGAGTTTATTCTATTTTATGTAGCAGAGGATGCCCATTTCAATGTACTTTTTGTTATCATTGTCTTGGACTTAAGTATAGAATACGTTCATTAGATAACATAATGAAGGAATTAGAAAACGCAATAAAAAAATATAAAATTAATGTTATTTCAATTTACGATGATTTATTTTCAGTTGACAAACAAAGATTATATGATTTTTGCAAAAGGATTAAAAAATTAAGTAACGAGATTTCTCAAGAGATAAAATGGACTTGTCAATTATCTGTTATTAATGTAGACAAAGAAATGCTTGAAACCCTAAAAGATGCAGGATGTTACTCGATTAGTTATGGTTTTGAAAGTTATAGTTCTATTGTTTTGAAGAGTATGAAAAAACCAATAACTCCTCAACAGATTGATAATGCTATTAAATTAACGATGCAATATGGCTTAGCAATTCAAGGAAATTTTATATTTGGTGATATCGCTGAAACCAAAGAAACTGCAAAAGAAACCTTGGACTACTGCAAAAAAAATTGTATGGGTCAAGTCAATTTGGGTTTTATTCAACCTTATCCAGGAAGCGAGATTTACAATTATTGTGTAAAAAAAGGGATAATAAAAAATAAGCTTTCTTTTATAAAAAATGATCTTCCAATCACAAATTGGTTGAATATGACTGAAAAGATGACTGATGATGAAGTATTACAATTAAAAAAAGAAATCTTAGAAACTCGAACAAAATATGTAAAATATATAACTCCTCTTAAAATTAAAAAAGACAAAAGTAATAAAAATCAGGATCGTTACGAACTCTTAATAAAATGCCCTTTTTGTAATGAAGAGATACATTATAAAAATTTCTTCTTAACTGGAAATAGGTTTTATAATGATTTAACTTCTTGTAAAAATTGCCATATGCGGTTTCATATAGCAAGTCCCTTGTATAAATTTGCACTTAAACACTATCAGAGGCTGGATCTTTTTAGAAAAAGTTTTTTAAGACTAAAATCTAATTTTTTAAAGAAAAAAATATGAATAAAATGAGAAAAAAACAAATAGTGTTTATAGAAGGGTACTCTTATGTAATAACTTATAAAATCGCTAAATTATTTAAAGAAAAAGGATATGAGACTATTTTGATCAGGCTTTTAGAACAAGTAGAATCCGACAAGCGATTTTACAATCAAGCATACGATAAAGTTATTGAGTTTAAATTAAGTTATCATAAAGTGACCTATAAAAATCTTTTAAAAATTATTATTTCAAATATTAAAAATTTGAAATTTTTGATTACTTCTTTTGTAAACATTTTAAGATTAAAGCCTTATGTAATTATTGGGAGGGCACCTCTTAGTTCCCCTATTGCTTTTTTTAGAATTTTTTTTAAGAAAACTCCTTTTGTTTATTTCCCTTATGATATTCGGAGTCAGGCATTTCCAACCTTAGAAATAGCCAAAAAAACGCTTCCTTCTTTTGAAATAAAAGCGGATAGGTTTTGTTTTGAACATTCTGACGGAATAATGCATAAGGGGGCTCCAAATGAATTAAAATATCTAAATGGTAGAATGTTAGGAAATAATATTAAATTACCCAAGCATCAAATAGCCTTCCATCCTTATTGCTCAAAAGAATTTTGTGTTCCTACAAACAAAAATAAATTATCTAAAGAGGATGGGAAACTACATTTAGTATATATTGGAGGCGCTGGAAAAAGATCTAAAGAGTTTTATTCTATTTTTTTAAAACAATCTAAAGAAGTCATCGAACAAAAGATCCATATTCATTTTTATTTTTCCCTAAGCATTCCAAATAAAGAAGAACCTAATGAACAGGATTTAATAAGGCGATTTCTAGAAGAATATAAAGATTATCCAAATATAAAATATTTTCATTTAGAAAAATCATTTAATCCCAAAGAAATTGTAAAAGAAATTTCAAAATATGATTTTGGTATATCCCTTTTTACAAAGCATAAGGAAGACGGTTTAGAACCTGGATTAGGTACCGGAAATAAGATTTCCACATATTTAGAAGCAGGAATTCCATTTTTTTATGGAAAATGGTATACTTTTACAAATAATCTTAGAAAGAAATATGGTATCAATTTAATTTTGCCAAAAGATATTAAAGATTTAAGAAAAATAATAAAAAAATTAGATTATCCTAAATTAGAAAAAAATGTTTTAAAAATGAGAGAGGATTATTCAATGGAAAAACAGTTCCCAAGATTAGAAAAATTTATTAAAGATGTTGTTAAAACAAAAAAGAATATTAGACAGATTTATTTTTATAAGATTTGTTAATCTAAAAAAATATAGTCATTGGGCAAAATAGTGCTATCTCTTTATTTATTGATATATTAAGTTAATAATTTTCTCTGAATTAAACTTTCATTTAAACAATATTTTCAACAATATAAACCTTTATTAATAGACAGTTTTTAATATTTTTTAATAGCTAAAATGAAAGAATCTAATCTACAAAAAATAATGTTAGCGGCACCAAATGATGCTTGGTTTGATAATCGTCATTGGCATAATTTCCCTTATACTTTCGGGGTTCTTAATTCAGTATTAAAAGACAAATATGAAGTAAAGATATTGGATGCTGGTTTTGAAAATTTAAATTTTGAACAAGTAAAACAAAGAATAAACGATTATAATCCTGATGTTTTTGGTTTGACTTGTATGTCTATGGAATATGCAAGACAATTTCAAAAAATGACTGCTCTTGTAAAAGAAGTATATCCAAAAACTCCTGTGATTGTTGGAGGAATTTATCCAACACTTTTACCTGAAGTAATAATGCACGATAAAAATATTGATTATGCTGTTCTTGGTGAAGGAGAGTATAGATTCCCAAAGTTATTAGAAAAATTAGAAAAAAATGAAGATGTTAATGATATGGAGGGAATTGCTCTTCGTTTAGGAGAAGATATTAAAATTAACAAAGTTGAAAGTTATATTCAGGATTTAGATGCACTACCTCTTCCAAATTATGATAATCTGGATTTTAATAATTATGCAAATACTACAAATAAATATTCTTATTTTGTATATCCTCGAAGATTACCATATGCAAATACAATAACTTCAAGAGGTTGCCCTTTTAATTGTATCTTTTGTAGCAGTAAAGTAATTAATGGTCCTAAAATACGATATCGTTCTCCAGAATCAGTGCTTAAGGAAATTGATTGGCTTGTTGATGAAAAAGGAGTAAAAGAAATAATTTTTATGGATGATAACTTTTTTTTAGACCACAAAAGAGTTAAAATTATTATGAATGGCTTAATAGAAAGAAAACATGATTTAGAATGGAAAAATCCAAGTGTAGCAGTTTATGCTTTAAATGATGAGATTTTAGAACTTACTAGAGCTAGCGGAGGATATCAACTAATCTTAGCAATAGAGTCAGGTAATCTTGAAGGATTGAAAAGATTAAATAAACCTACTAGCATTTTAAAGAAGATAAAACCAATTGTTAAAAAAGCTCGTTCTTTGGATTTCCAACTTTCAGGCCTATTTGTTATAGGCACTCCTGGGGAAACCTGGGAAGAAATTAGAAACTCATTTAAATTAGCAGATGAATTAGATTTAGATTGTTATTCCTTCAATATCGCAACACCTCTTCCTAAAACAAAACTTTATCAAATTGCTAAAGAAGGTAATTTTCTTTCAGAAAATTTTAGCTTTGATAATGTGGATACAAGGGGTTTTGGAAGAGCAACTATAACTACTCCTGAATTTACTCCTCAGGAGCTTCAAATTGTAAGGGCCTATGAATGGGATAGAATTTGTTTTAGTCGCCCTGAAAAGATAAAGAAAATAGCAGAAATGAATGGTATTACTTTGGATGAAGTTGATAAATGGAGAAAATCTACAAGAAGGACTGCTGGAACAAAAGTAGACTACGATTAATTTTTAATAAAATGATATCAAAACAGATAAATTCAAATGATTGGTGGTTTGATGAAAAAGCAAAATCTTTAGCTTATTTTGCTAAAACATCTCCAATAAAAGTCAATGGAGCTCTCTTGACAGAACTCAAAGAGATATCCAAAGAGAATAAAAATGCAAACATTAGATTGTGTTTACATAGCAATAGCAATGAAACACTTCATGATATGATTATTTTGCAATATCAAGATAAAAATTGTAGGAAACCTCATATGCATCCAACAAATGATGAAACCCTGCACGCTATTGAAGGAGATTTAGTAGCCTTTATTTTAAATGACTCTGGAGAATTAAAAGAAAAAGTAATTTTAGGGCAAGATAATAATTTGATCCTTAGAATACCTAGAAATAATTATCATGTTTATTTTGCCTTAAAAGATTATGTTATTTATAGAGAAACAACACAGGGCCCTTTTGAAAAGAAAAAACATATCCCTCCTAAATTTAATTATTCTAAGATGCTAAAAAACTATGTAGATTTTATGGATTTAACATGCAATAATAAATCCTGCAAGACTCCCTGTTCTTTAAATATTTTTAGCAAAAAATAGAAACAAATTTATTTAACAAGAATCTCTAATTTACTTATACAATCTTCAAGGTTAGTGAATTTAAAACCGGTATCTTTAATAATTTTTTTAGGATTTAAACTAGTATTTAATGGTCTTGAATCTGAAAATTTAAAATCTAAAATAGAACAGGGGACTATTTTTCCAGATTTTATTTTTAATTGGGATTTAAGCATTGTTATTAATTGAAATCTGCTCATAAATTCTGGGGAAGCAATATTATAACATCCTGTTAATTTCTTTTCTATTGCAGAGTCAAGTACTTCAACAAAATCTCCAACATAAGTCGGAGAAAATATTTGATCTGATGCACAAGTTATAATTTCATTATTAGTTAATTGTTTAATCCCTGAAGTAAGAAGGGTTTTATCTTCACATTCCAGGCCAAAAATTTTACTTATTCTAGTTATTAAAAAATCTCTTTTACTTTTAAATAAAAAATCTTCAATTATCTTTTTATGTTTTCCGTAAGCAGTTAATGGATTTGGTTTATCGCTTTCTGAATAATTAGAATCCTTTCCATCAAAAACATATCCTGAAGAAAGAAAAATCGGGAAAATATTTTTATCAAAAAATTGTTCTATGGTTTTTTTAGTTCCCTCAACATTAATTTTATATGCTTTTTCTTCATTTTTTTTGCATGAGTCTATATTAGTAATTGCAGAACAAATTACTGCATAATCTACTCTTTTTAGGTCTATTGGTAGATTATTAATATTAGGATTTTCTAAATTAAAATAAACAAGACCCTTTCTATAAGAATTGTAATATGTTCCTATAGCTAATTTTTCTTTCTTAGAAAAATGTTTATACAATTTACTTCCAATATAACTAGATCCTCCAATAACTAAAATCATAAAATCCAATACAAAATATACTTTTTAAACTATGTTTATAACTTATCATATATTTTTAACAATACTAATCAAACAAAGTCATAATTATTTTACCATATTCTTAATTATACAAAAGATTATAAATTAATAAAAAGTCTATCAAATTAGATTTAAAATGAGCTTAAATAAAAATATCTATAGTCAATATAAATTACTAAACCATTTTAATAGATTAGTTAATTGGGAAAAAGGAGAAACCACCTATCCTGTTTTTGTAGACTTTGATTTGTCAAATAAATGCAATAATCATTGTCCCCTATGTAATGGTTCCAAAAATCTTGATTCTACAGTTGTTAAATTAACTGATGCAAAGAATATTCTTTCACAATTAAAAGAAGTTGATGTAAAAGCAATTGGGTTTGGGGGTGGTGGCGAACCTTCATGTAATCTAAATTTAGAAGAAATTTTAAGATTTGTTAAATCCAAAAAAATGGAATCTGCAATTTATACTAATTGCTACGAACTTTCTGAGGGGGTTATAGATTCAATAGTGGATTCTTGTACCTGGGCGAGAATAAGTTTAGATGCAGATGGACCTAAAATTTACAAAAAAACTCATGGTATGAGGGGGGATGCTTTTTCTAAAGTTATTGGAAATATTTCTAGATTGGTAAATGCAAAGGAAGAAAACAAGAGTGATATTGTTATTGGGGCTTGTTATTTGATTGGTTCGCATTCAATTGAAGGGATTTATAATGCAACTAAAATTTCTAAAGAATTGGGAATGGATTATATAAGATTCAGGCCTTTTCTTAATCGTGGGAAAAAAAGAAATTTTACCCCAAAACAAGCAGAGAGGATGATTGAAAAATTAGAGGAATGTAAAGAGCTAGAAAATGATAAATTTTCAGTTTCATATCCTCTTAATCGTTGTGAATATGAATTAATAGAAGGGGATGTAAAAAGAAATTATAATAAATGTTATTTTCCAGATTTTCTTACTTCAATAACTGCTGATTTAAAAGTTTATCTCTGTTGTGCTTTAAAAGGAAATGAAAAATATTGTTTTGGTGATCTGAAAAAAAAATCTTTTAAAGAAATATGGTTATCTGAAGAAAGAGGGGAGATTAAAAATAAAATAAATTTAGTAGACTGTCCAAATCCTTGCCAATTTGAAAAAAATATAGAATTATTGTATTCAATAAAAAATCCAATAATTCATTCTAATTTTTTATAAAATTTAAATGTCAAGAACCATACACCAAAGTGTATGGCGTGTTAATAAGTATGGTTCTTGAGCACCTCGAAAATTAAGTTTGTTTTCTCGCAAACTAAAGTAAGGAGTTTACGCAAACTTAATTTTCTCAGTATTAAGACCTTGAAAATAAATATTCTATAACCTGTCTTTAATAATAATTGATAAATCATATGTCTATTATTTTACTACCTCTTTGAGAATATAAAAGGTTAAAAACCTTAATTCATCAAACTTTTATAAGAAAATAGGTAATTTAATTGGTAAATTTAATATTTTAATTAAATATGGAAAAACAGAAAATTTTAATTATAAAGACAGGATATACTGAAATTTTGGATGGAGATCAAAATAGCCGGATAGTTAGTCTAGGGGATGTGTTAAGAACCACTTCTTTACTTCATAAATATAATAATCATCAAGTTACTTGGGTAACTTCTGAAGAAGCTAAACCCCTTTTAAATAATAATTCTTATATTAGTAGGCTATTAACTTTTGATTTGTTAACTACTCTGCAATTGGAATCTGAAGAATTTGATAAAATTATAAACTTAGAAAAAGTCCCTGGAATTTGTGCTTTGTCTGATAAAATCCGTGCAAGAAGAAGCAGATATGGATTTACATTTAACACTCAGACTGGTGAAGCAGAAGCTTTAGATAATGCTTATGAAGTTCTCGCAGTAAGTTTTAATCCAAAATATAAAAAGGGTAATGAGCGAACATTTCAAGATCTTTTATTTGAAATGGTTGGAGAAAAATTTAATGGTGAAGAGTATATTTTAGGTTACAAGCCTAAAACTCAAGAAGTTTATGATATTGGTTTTAACAGTCAAATAGGAAGTAAATGGCCTTCTAAAAAATGGTCTATGGAAAATTGGGATGAATTAGAAGATTTGCTTAAAGACCATTATTCTGTTTCAAGACAAGAAAATCAAGGAGACAAAGTAACAAAAAATTTAGAAGGATATATAGACTGGATAAATTCTTGCAAAACATTGGTGACAAATGATAGTTTAGGGTTGCATCTTGCACTTGCACTTAAAAAAAATGTTATTGGTTTGTTTAGTTCAACATCCCATAAAGAAATATATTTTTATAATCGTGGCAAGACTATCTTACCTAGAGGAGAGTATGATTGTCTTCCGTGTTTTAATTCTAAATGCTTAAAATATGACCAATCTTGTATAAATAATATTTTTCCTGAAATGATTGCAAAGGAAATTAAATCTGGTTTTTAATAATCTCATAATATCTGTCTAAAGAAGTAAATGAAAATCCTATTTCCTTAATAACTTTTGAAGAATCCAAATAAGGTTTTTTTGCTCTTTTATCTGAAAAATTAAAATCGTCTAAGGAACATCTGATTAAATTTGCATCTTTAATTTTTAGATAATCAAAGAAATCTTTTGCAAAGTCGAATCTACTCTTATGAATTCCAGAGTCTATATGAAAAATCCCTCTTTTGTTTTGATCTAATAAAACCTCTATACATTTAACTGCATCTTCAATAGAAGTTAATGATAGTTCTTCATCATAAGCACATTTAATCTCTTCATTTCTTTTGTATTTTTCAATCCAATCCATAAATATTTTTCCATTGTCTCTTTTGTTAATCCCAAATACTTTTCCTATCCTTAATATAAGATAATCTTTAAGATTAGATATCATAAAATCTTCCATTTGTTTTTTTTGTATTCCATAGATATTTTTGGGATTTCTCAAATCATTTTCTTTGTATCCTCCTGTTAAACCATCAAAGACTGCTCCAGAAGAGATAAAAACCGGGATTATATCTTTTTTCACAAGTTTTGTAATAACTTTTTCTAGTCCAGTAACATTAACCTTGTTAGAATAATTTAAATCTTTTATACAAGAGTCTATATTAGCTAAAGTAGAACATATAACTCCATACTTAACATTATCCAAAGGAAGTTCTTCAATAGAAGAATTAGCAGTATCAAAAAAAATCAATTCCGGTTTCTTATTTTGGTTATAAGTTCCAGTTACTTTTTTACATTTATTTTTTAAATGATTAAATAAATATCCTCCAATAAATCCAGAGGCTCCAAAAATAAATATTTTTTCGTTTTTCAATTTACAGTTAAATCAAAGATTAGATAAAATTTACATGATTTCCATGACTATTAATTATCTCTTCTATAAGACTATTTTTACCATCATAAACACAATGTTGTTTGCATTCAACTTTTGCATCAAAATTTTTAAATTTTTCTTTAGATTCTTTACTAAACCACAAATCTTTGAATGATTGTTCTTTTATATAACCTAATCTTCCGTTTTTTGTATAAGCTTTATCATGACAAAAATAAACTGCAGAATCTGCTGCAATAACTGGAACAATTTGCATTATTGAACATTTTGAATATGGTCTTTCAATTATTTTTGGATTATTTAGGTCTTTTTCATAAACATCGTAAACCTTAAATCTTTCGTCATTAAGGTCTTGTCTTGCTTTTTTAATTTGTTCTATTACATTTTCTTTAAAAGAGGTATGATATTTTTCCCATCCTTCTTCCATCCAACGAGGAGCATATCTTATATGATTAACTCCTAAATCTTTAAAGAAATTAGCTGCTTCATAAACTTTATCTTGATTCATATGGTGCACAATAAAATTAATCCCTAATTCACACTCTAAATTTTTTATCTTAGCAAATTTTTTGATATTTTCTTTTAATTTATCAAAAGATTTTTCTGTAATTCTTCTAGATTGTACAAATGTGCTTATATCACAATAATCTGCAGAAATTCTCACCCATTTTGCCTGAGTTAATAATTCTGCTCGCTCTTCTGAAAGTCTTTGTCCATTAGTAATAATTGATAAATCTAATTTATTATCTAAAGTCTTTTTAAAAGTCTGAATGATGTGTGGGTAAATTAAAGGTTCTCCTCCTCCAGAATATGTAACTGCTTTAACTCCCATTTCTCCAAGGTCAGACAAAACTTCCATCATTTTTTCTTGAGGGATTTCATCATTTAAATTTATTTCTTCAGAAAGTAGATTTTTTGCTTCAGGATTATAAGAACAAAAAAAACATCTGTGGTCACATTTATTTGTTGGTTTAATCCTTATTGCTATTGGTGCAGAGATTTCTCCTTTTAATAATGCTTCTAATTTTTCAGGATGCCAAATTATTTTTAATTCTCCATAAGGTTGTTTTGTATTTTGTCCACTCATATAAAAACTTCTAGATTAAGGTATAAAAGCATTATGGTAGTCACATTATAATTTAATCATAAACCTTTTTTATTTCAGGATCCCAAATATTACAGCCTTTACAAAGTTCAATATTATTTCTTTTACCAGAAGCATGTTTTTTTCGTATTTCTTCAAAGTTCTTTGATTGCCAAATATCTTTTATGGTATTTTTATTTAAATCTCCCATGAGTATTTTGTTGTTATAATCACATCCACATAAAGGAACTGCACCATCAAAATGCACTACCATAGTTGACCAAGGGGAAATACAAGGCATATCCGAATACTTTTCTGATTCACTACTTGGTCTTTCATAAGTTTTTAATTGATTCCCCCAACTATTCATTGATTTTGAGGAAACAATGTCCTGATTCGAAACTTTAGATAACCAAAATTCTTTAAACCTTTCTTCTTCATCTCTATTTTCATTTTGTAAAACCATTCTTACTTGAATAATGGGTTTTGTTCCCTTACTATTTCTTAAACCAATAAATCTTAAACAATTTTCAAGAACATTTTCATAATTTAATCCCTTTCTAATTTTTTCAAAGGTTTCTTTCGTTACTCCATCAATAGAAAATCTTATATCATCCAATCCTGAATCGATAATTTCAATAGCTCTCTTTTCATTTAGTAAAGAAGCATTTGTAGAAATCATTGTGTAGTTTATTCCAGCATCCTTAAGTCTATAAATTTTTTTAGCAATTGTTTTGTCCATTAATGGTTCTCCATTCCTCGATAAACATACTCTATTTACCCATTTATTATAAGTACTTACTTCTTCTAAAAATTTATTAAACAAATAATCATCCATCTTATTATTTTTATTGTTCCATTCTTGTATTGTACACATAGTGCAATGGGCATTACATCCACGAATAGTTTCTATTTCAAAATATTTTGGAAAATAAAGAGAGTTGGATAAATCTTCTAGGCCCAGTCTATCTTTCATAGATATTAATTCTCTTTTAGTTATTTCTTGAGAATTTGCCATTTTAGGTTTTTATGTAGAGAAGTTTATAAAGATTATTATGGTATCAATATTTGTGGTATCAACATTAAATAAATTAAAATTATCAATTAAATCAAACCACTCTTTTGAAGCGTTTTGTGTTTAGAATTAGTTTTTATTTTTGAAATAAGATAACTTATTGTCATTAGACTAAATAGCCCTTACCTATAATAATTATTTTCAACATCTCGAAAATTAACAAGGTCTTATTTCATATAAATCTTTATAAATCAAAATAATAGATTTTTATAATGGGAAATTTATTAAATATTATAAATCCTTTACATAAGAGTACTCAGAGAGATTATATTGGTCGTATGAATAATAATAAAGTAGAATGTATGAAAATTGCAAAGAAATATGGGAAGGATTTCTGGGACGGAGATAGAATATATGGTTATGGAGGTTATAAGTATGATGGCAGACAAGAATCAATAGCAAAAAAATTAATTGAACATTATGAATTAAAAGATGGTGCTAAAATTTTAGATGTAGGTTGTGGAAAAGGTTTTTTGTTGTATGAATTTAAAAAAATTCTTCCGAATAGTAATTTATCAGGGTTTGATATTTCTAATTATGCAATTCAAAATTCTAAAGAAGAGATAAAAGAGTATCTTTTTATTCATAATGCACGAGATAGATATCCATTTAAGTCAAAGGAGTTTGATTTAGTTACCTCAATAACTACTTTACATAATCTTCAGATAGGAGATTTAAAAAAATCCTTGCAAGAAATAGAAAGAGTAGGTAAAAACAAATATATTGCTGTTGAAAGTTTTAGAAATGAAAAAGAATTATTTAATCTACAATGTTGGGCTTTGACATGTGCTTCTTTTTTTACACCAGATGAGTGGAAATGGTTATTTAAAGAATTTAATTATAAAGGAGATTTTGAATTTATTTATTTTGAATAATTAACATATGGAAAACCTAGAAAAAAAAGCTAAAAATTTAAGATTAAAAACATTAGATTTAGCATTAAAAACTGGAGAAGGGCATTTAGGAGGAAGTTTTTCAGAAATAGAGCTTCTCATTTCATTATATGATAAAATTTTAACAAAACAAGATAAATTTATTTTAAGTAAAGGGCATGCTTGTTATCCCTTCTATTTATTACTTCAAGAAAAAGGGTATGATCCTAAAATAACCATGCATCCAGATATTGATATAGATAATGGAGTTTGTTGTACAACTGGAAGTTTAGGACATGGTCTTCCAATAGGTGTCGGAATGGCATTTGCAAGAAAAAAACAAGAAAAACCTGGTAGAATTTATGTTTTGATAGGAGATGGGGAATGTCAAGAAGGAACTACTTGGGAATCTTCAGATATTGCAGTTTATCATAATTTAGATAATTTAACTGCAATTGTAGATTTTAATAAGGTCCAAGCATTAGATAAAACCAAAGATGTATCTACAATGAACTTAGCAGATAAATTTAAGACTTTTGGTTGGTATGTTTCAGAAATAAATGGACATGATTTTTCAGAGATAATTCCTGTTTTAGAACAAAAACCAGAAGGAAAACCTTACATGATAATTGCACACACTATTAAGGGAAAAGGAGTAAGTTATATGGAAAATAATCCAGAATGGCATGGTAGAAAAGTTACTCTTGAAAGAGTAAAGAAAGCATATGAAGAATTGAACAGGAGTTAAAGATGAGAAAAGAATTTGGAAAAACAATTATTGAATTAGCTGAAAAAGATAATGAGATATATCTTATAATAGGAGATATTGGCTATGGAGTGTTTGATGAGTTTAGGCAAAAATTTTCAAACCGATTTATTAATTTAGGTATCCGAGAGCAAAGTATGGTTAGTTTTGCATCAGGGATGGCCTTAGAAGGATTAAAACCCTATGTTTATACTATAACTCCTTTTCTTATTGAAAGGGCATTTGAACAGATTAAACTAAATGTAAATCAACAAAATGTAAATGTCAAGTTAATTGGTTATGCAGATTATCCTAAACAAGGATTAACTCATTCTGAATTAGATGCAGAAATCTTAATGGGGTTAGTAGGTAAATCTGTTTATTCTGATTCATTAAAAAATAATTTGGATTTAGAAAAAGAATTTTTAAAAAGAATTACCTATGAGAGAAATATTGTAAATTATTTCCCAAAAAATTCTATCGAAACAAGAACTGCTTTAATAGAATCCTATCAACATAAAAAACCAACCTTTATTAGTTTAAAAAAAGATAAATTATAAACTGTTTAAATAAACTTCAGCTAATTTTACATTTAAAGGTAATTGATTTGCAGCATAAATTATTTTTTGATTAAGATTTCTTTGTTTAATAATTTTAATAACAGATTCTTTTGAGCTTAATATGTCTAAGTCTTCTTTTGCATTAATTCTTAAGTCTGTTTTACCTAAAGAATCACAAAGAAAATAAAATCCTATTTCTAAATCTACATCTGAATATTTTTTTGCAATTTTTTGGCATAAATGTTTAGTTGAGGATTCTAATAACCTACTAAATGAAAATTTTCCGGTTTCAGTTAGATTATCTCTTATTTCCTTTCCAACTACATCATGAGTTTTAATGTATCTAGTTATCTTAGTTATAGAATTGGGAGATAAACCCAAGTTAATTAACCTTTTTTCAAAATATTTAATTAGATTTGCAGATTCTTCTTCATGACATCTATTTTTTGAAGAATTATAATAACAAATTATTTTTCCCAGATCATGAAGAGTGATACTTATATCAAAAAGTTCATATTTAGTAGATTCTGAAACTTTTTGATTAAGTCTCTCTTTTAATTTATTCTCTAAGCCCCAGCTATTAATTAGTTTTGGTGCTTCTTCATAAAAAGCTCTTTTTACATTCCTTGTATGAGTTAATAATCCAAATTGATGCCATTTTACAAGTCGTTCTTCTAAGAAATCTGGGTTCTCTTGAAATTGAACAACTTTAGAGTTTGTAGCAATTTCTCTTATTAAATCTGGTAGGATTTCATCTAAAAGAATACTTGCTTTCTTAATTTCATCCATATATTTTAAATCACCAATAAACTTTTAAATCTTACCTTTTTAAAAGCGTAATGCCTACTGATTCATTAGACCTATTTCAAGAATATTTTGATAAGAATATTTCCAGTCTTAAAAGATTAGACCATAATGGGAACAACAAACTATTTAGTATTACTCTTAAGGATAACACAAAATATTTAATTAAAGAATATTCTAAAATTCATTTAGAAAATTGGAATAGAGGTTATTCTGAATTTAAGGCATTAAATTATCTTTGGAAAACTGGATTCAGAAATATTCCTCGACCTATTAAATTTAATGGATCTAAAAACATAGGAGTTTATTCTTTTGAGAAAGGATTTAATCTTAACCACTTTGAAATTAAAGAAGAAAATATTTTGGGTGCTGTTAGTTTCTTAGTAAAATTACATAATCTAAAGGTAAACAAACAGGATTTTGGACCTGCTTCTTCTGCATGTTTGAATCTTAAGAATTATATTGATGTAATTGATAGAAGGTTTAATAACATAAAAGAATATAATGAAGATAGTCCTATAGGAAAGAAAGCAAAAATTTTTCTTGATAAAGAGGTACACCTAAAAATAGTTGAAGTAAAGGAATTCTTCTTTAACAAAACTTTGGGAGTTGATATCTTTAAAGAATTAAATTTAGAGGAGCAGGTTCTTACTCCTGGAGATTTTGGTTTTCATAATATTCTCTATGATGGAAAAGAGTATAAATTTTTAGATTTTGAATATTTTGGAAGAGATGATCCTGTAAGGCAGATTCTTGATTTTATGCATCATGATAAATCTTCAAACATTTCAGATAATTTAAAAAATCTTTTTTTAAAAAAATATAAATCTCAAAGAAATACTTCTGAATTTTTTGATTTTAGAATTAGTGTTGCTAATCCTCTTATTGCTATGACTTGGGGATTAATATATTTAAATATCCTTTCTCCAAAATATATGGAACATCTTAAATTTAGTAATAATAACTCTATGAATATATTTAAAGATAGATTAAATAAGGCAGAAGCTAAAATTAGAGGTATTAAATTAAAATGAGACCCAAGATAGAAGTAGATAATCATAAATTAATGTACCATCCCGAGAGAGTCGCCGAATGGAAAGAAAAAGGGGATTGTTATCCAATCTATGTAGAAATAGGTCCTACTAATCGATGTAATCATGGGTGTGTATTTTGTGCACTTGATTTTTTAGAAAATGGGACAGATATGATTGACACAAAAATAATGATTTCAACATTAGAAAATATGGCAAATCATGGGGTAAAATCAATTATGTTTGCAGGGGAGGGGGAACCTCTTTTACATAAAGATATAGGATTATTTACTCAAAAAGCAAAAGGATATGGGTTAGACATAGCTATTACTACTAATGGGGTAGCTTTTACACAAAAGAAAAGAGAACAATGCTTACCAAATCTTTCTTGGATAAGATTTAGTATAGATTCTGGAGAACCTAAAAATTATGCAAAAGTTCATGGAACAAATCCAAAAGATTTTGAAAAAGTTATTAATAATATAAAAGAAGCTGTAATTTATAGAAATAAACATAATCTAAAAACAACAATCGGTACTCAATTTTTAATGATTCCACAAAATATATATCAATCAGAAAAATTAGCAGAAAAATTAAAAGATATTGGGGCAGATAATCTTCAAATAAAACCTTATTCTCATCATCCAAATAGTCTTAATAATCTGTATGTTAATCCTATAGAATATAATCACATCGGAGAGAAACTGGAGAAATATAATTCTGCGGATTTTAAAATATTATTCAGGAAAGCAACTGCAGAAAGATTAGACTCTGAAAGAAAATATCCTGAATGTTATGGGCTTTCATTTTTTACACTGATAGAAGCAAAAGGGAATATAATCCCATGTAATCTTTTTCATGATAATGAAAATTTTAATTATGGTAATCTATATAAAAATACCTTCAGCGAAATTTGGGAAGGGGAAAAAAGAAAAGAAATTCTCAAGAGATTAAGGGGGCAAGGTATTCAAGAATGTAGGAAGGGTTGTAGGTTAGATTCTATTAATCGATATCTTGAAAGAGTTAATCATCCAAACCACCAAGATAATTTTTTTTAATTTTTAAAAGGATTTTTAAATAATCTTTTAATAAAGATTATATGAAAGAAATCTCTAAAATCCTTCTTTTGAATCCTAAAAAAGAAGTTTTACTTTGTTTAAGAGACAATAAACCAGAAATTCCTTATCCAAATTATTGGGCAGAAATCGGAGGAGAAATTGAAAACAATGAAACTCCTCTTGAAGCTATAAAAAGAGAGATAAACGAAGAAATAAGCTGTAGAGTTTGCAATATTTCCTTTTTAGGAGAAGCAATTGATAATCTATCTAATTGTAAAATATTTTATTTTAAAGGAAATTTTTTTGAAAACTTTAAAAATATAAAATTTTATGAGGGGCAAAATATAGGAATATTTGCTTTTGAAAAACTAAATAAACTCCTTTTACCTCCAACTCTTAAAACATTTATTTTAAAAAATAAAGATAAAATTTTCAGTTAAAATATATAACTTAAGTTCATAATACTTTTAAAGAGTAATTTTATGATATCTTTATGCAAAAAAAAAGGATAAAAATCCCAGAAGAATACAAATATATTTGTGCATTTCTCACAATGAGATGCAATCTTAACTGTAGTTTTTGCTTAAATTCCTTAGACAAGGGTAAAGAATTTAATAGAAATAAATTTCTTGAAATTTCTGGTGAAGAATGGGTTAATGCTCTAAATAAAATAGAATCAAAACCTGATGTTCCTGTAACATTTAGTGGTGGCGAAGTATTTTTACATAAGGACTTTACATATATATTAAATAATCTAAAACCAGAATTAAATATAGACATATTAACAAATTTAAAATGGGGTAAAAAAGGAATTGAAAAGTTTATTCAGGAAGTTAATCCTGAGAGAATTAAGAGAAATTCTCCTTATGCATCCATAAGGGTTTCATATCATCCAGAACAAATGGGTAATGGTGAAGATTTAGTAAAAAAAACAGAATTATTAAAAGATGCTGGATTCAGTATAGGCATATGGTCTGTACTTTATCCAAGTCCTGAACAACTTTCTGCAATAAATCAGATGCAGTTCAGATGCAAAGATGCTGGAATTGATTTTAGATTGAAAGAATTTACAGGGAAATATGAAGGAAAAGATGATTTAAAAAGAGATTTTAGTATTACTTATGGGGATTATTCAAAATATCTTGGTTCTATCAATAGTTCTAAGCTTAAATCTTGTTTATGTAAAACTTCTGAATTATTAATTGCTCCTAATGGAAATGTACATAAATGTCATAGGGATTTATTCAATGAAGAATTCCCTACTGGAAATATTCTTGATCCAAACTTTGAAATAAAACCAGAATATCTAAAATGTTTAAATTATGGAAAATGTCATCCCTGTGATGTTAAAGTAAAAACAAATTATAAACAAGAACTTGGGCATACTAGTGTTGACATAAAATTCTATCAGAGTTCTAATAGATTAATTTTAAATAATCAATTATAATCTTCAAGTGATGATTGAAAAAGAAAAAGAAAAACTAAATAGCTCTTTGAAGCTTATTGCAAAATCGTCTCTTATAGTCTTAATATTTATTTTATTTTCTAAAGTTTTAACTTATATTTATAGAATAATAATTGCGAGACAATTTGGCCCAGAAGAGTATGGGTTATTTTCTTTAGCAGTAATGATTGTAGGGTGGTTTGTTGCTGTTTTTTCTTTCGGATTAGTAGAAGGAATAGTGAGATACATCTCTATTTACCGAGGGAAAAAAGAAATAAGTAAAATAAGGCACATATTCAAGATAACTCTAGCCTTTTTATTTTTTTCAGGAGTTTTTTCAGGAATTCTCTTATTTTCATTGTCTAAATTTATTTCTATTAACATATTTCATGATCCTCATTTGATAATTTATCTTCAATGGTTTAGCATAGCAATTCCTTTCTCTATTTTTGCATCCACATTTCTTTCAATTCTTCAGGCATTTGAAAAAATAAACTGGTATTCATTTATAAGAAATGTTTTAGATATCACAATTAAATTAGGATCAATCTTGATATTAATTGCAATAGGATTGAAAACTGAAGCCATAGTTTTTTCATATATCATGGGAATATTTTTTATGTTGGGAGTATCCTATTATATTCTAAAATCTCAGTTATCGGAGATAGCCAAAAAATATACCTTAAAAAAAGAGTTAAAATCCAAGATAACTCGAGATCTTTTTTCATATTCATGGCCATTAATGTTTTTGAGTGTAATTTCGTTTGTATTCTCATGGATAGATTCCTTTTCAATTGGTTATTTTAAAAATGTAATAGAGGTAGGAATTTACAATGCAGCAGTACCTCTGGCTTTTTTGTTGATTATAGTTCCTTCATTATTTATTCAGCTTTTCTTTCCAATGATAACAAAAGAATTTTCAAGAAATAAAATTAGTTTAATAAAAGATATCAGTAAACAAGTAGCAAAATGGATTTTTCTTTTGAATTTACCCTTACTTATTATAATGATTTTATTTCCAGGAGCAATTATAAATCTTTTTTTTGGGTCAGAATATCTTTCTGCAGCATGGTCTCTTAGATTTCTTTCAATAGGGACTTTTTTTTATTCTATATTTATTATATCAGCTAATCTTCTTTCAATGGCTGGCAAATCAAAAACAGTTTTATTTAATATTTTGATTTCTTCTATAATAAATCTAATCCTTAATATTTTATTAGTGCCCAAATATGGCATTAGCGGAGCTGCATTTTCTACAATGATAACATATATTATTTGGAGTTTTATATCTCTAATTCAGGCAAAAAGGAGTGTTTTAATTATTCCATTAAAGAGAAAGATGCTGACAATCTTTTTTGTTTCACTTATTCCGACCATTTTATTAATTTTTGTGAAACAATTTATCCCCATAAATACAACTACTCTAATTCTTCAAGGCATTTTATTTTTCTTATTTTACTTTCTTTTGATAATCATAACTAAGAGTTTAGATAACAATGACTTAATGATTTTAAGAGCAATTAAAAGGAAAATAATCTGATTTTAATGATGATATAAACTTTTAAAATTTCTCAAAATTTTGTCTATTCTATTCATTAAATCATTGTTTTTCATAGTAATAATATTATTTTTTCATATTTTTCACCTTAATAAACTTTATAAGTATTTATATTTAAGGATTATTAGTTTAAAATAAAGACTTAATTAAAAATATGGATTTACAATCAAAAAATGTTTTATTAGTCGGATGGGGTTGTGAAAACGAAAAAGATACATTTATGTATCAAATCTATTATTTAATGTTTAAGAGAATATTCCCTAAATTATTAACTTTTGATTCTAAAAAAAAATATTTTCAATCTGGAAAAGATGCTATGAACAAACAACTTCTAGATTATGTAAAAGACAAAGAATTAGATCTTATTATTTTTGCGATGGATGAAGAAGAATTTTATCCAGAAACTATTTTAAAAATAACTGAACTTCACCCAAATACTCGCTCTTTATTTATAATTTCTGATGATGATACTAGATTTGACCATTATTCTAGATATTTCGCACTTCTTTTTGACCATACTATTACTAGTTCAGGAGATTTTACTCCAGATTATAAGAAAGATGGGATTAAGAAGGTAGATTACCATATAGCCTATAATACTCATAAGTTAGAACCTTTAAATGTAAAAAAAGAATATGATGTAACTTTTATTGGAAGGCCTAAGGCAAATAGGCAAAAAATAATAAAATATTTATTAGATAATGGAATTAAAATAAAATTATTTGGTTGGGATTGGTATCAATATCCAGAGTTTAAAGAAATATATCAAGGTCCACTTAGCCAAGAAGAATATGTTAAAATCATCAATCAAACAAAAATAAATCTAACTTTAACTCGTTCAGGATATTCTGAGCAAAAACAAATCTTTAATTTAAAATTTAGTATATTTGAAAAAGCACTATGTAAATCTTTTCAACTTGTTGAATCTAATCCTAAGATTATTAATCTCTTTAAACCAACTAAGGAAATAATCTTATTTAATTCTAAAGAAGAACTTCTTAAAAAAATAAAGTATTATCTAAAACATAAAGAACTTAGAGAAAAAATTGCAAAAAGAACTTATGAAAAGGTCATTACTAAATATAATTCTGAAAAAGATATGAGAAAGATTATCTTAAAGATATTGGATAGAACTAAAGAAAAAATAACCTCTCCTAAAATAAAGAAAAATTTAATGCTTATCAAAAAAGAGGATTTAAGAGATATTCAAGCACTAAATTTTAAGTTAAAGAATACGGATTATGTTTATTTTTCAGAAAATCCTCAAGATTCAATTTATAAAAATAACTTTCAAGCTTATTCTTTAGATAAAACCCATAAAGAAATAAGTTGTTGTGATTATTATGTTTATTCAAGGAGTTTAGGGGATTATCTTCGTCTTAGAACAAATTTTGCATTTAAAAGAATTGGAAAAGAAGCAAATAAATTGATTAATATTGCTCAATTAATGATAAAAAAAGATTATTTCTTAAAAAATATAGGGTTAATTAAAAAACTTTTTAATAATAAGGATGTTGAATTAATAGATGAAAAAAATACAGCATTTGTTTCAATGCCTCTTACAAGAATAAATAATGTGAAAATAATTAGTTATGAGGATATGACTAAATCTTTTGATATGAAATTTATAACTACTTTATTTTCATTAGGATATCAAAAAAGATTATTTAAAACCTCCTACGTTTATAAATTATTTTTAAAGTCTTTGTCTTATCCCTTTATAATAAAATACATTATTAAGTCTATATTTAATAAGCATAATTGGGATAAATTAAATTTAAATAAAAGTTATGTTAAAAACTCTCCTCTTAAAAAACTTACTAAAAATGTTTAATATCTCCCATCTAAATCTTTTTAAATATCTTTAATTTAAGAAATTATGAAAAAACCAAAGATTTGTTTTGTTACTTCATTTTTCTATCCTACTATTGGTGGTGTTGAAACTCATATATTCAACACCGCTAAAGAATTGATTAAGAAAGGATATGATATAGATATTTATGTTTCTGATATGGATAGAGATAAAAGAATTAAAGAAAAAGAAGAAAAAATAGACGGAATTAAAATAAAAAGATTTAGGAGTTGGTTTAAATTTAGTTTTTCTGGAATTTTTTTCCCAGGGTTATTCAATGCAGTTAAAAATTCTGATGCAGATATTTTTCATGTACACGGATATAGACATCCTTTTAATTTTATTTTTTGGTTTACAAAAAAACCTTGTTTTTTAACACCCCACTGGCCAGTGTATAAAGGGCAAAGAAAAAAGTTTATCCAGTTAATTGTGGATATTGTAGATAAAGTTCTTGGAAGATACATATTTAAAAAATTTAAAAAAATTTGTGTGGTAACCGAACCAGAATCTAATTGGGTTAAGACTTTTGGAGTTATGGAGAAAAGTATTATTTTAACTCCTAATTGTATTCCTAAAGAATATTTTAATAAACATAATGGAAAGAGATTTAGAGAAAAATATAAATTAAAAAATAAATTAGTTGTTCTTTCTGTTTCAAGATTACATAAAAGTAAAGGGATAGATCAATTAGTAAACATGGCAAAATTCTTTTCAAATGTTAAGTTTATTATTATGGGTAAAGATGGAGGATTTAAAAAAGAATTAGAAAGTCTAATAAAAAAACTAAATTTAAATAATGTTATATTAACTGGAGAAGTAACTGAAAAAGAAAAATTAGAAGCTTATGCAGGTTCGGATATTTTTTGTTCACCAAGTCATTATGAAGCTTTTTGTATTTCAATTTTAGAAGCAATGTCTCAAGGATGTGCTGTTCTTACCAGCGATCAAGGAGGCATGCCTTGGGTTGTGGGTAATGAGGGGTTAACTTTTAAAGATTATGATTTAGAAGATTTTAAATTAAAATTAAGAAAATTAATTGAAAATAAACAATTAAGACAAAAATTTCAAGAATCTGGAAAAGAAAAATCAAAGAAATTTACCTGGAACAGAGTAGCAAATACCTTTGACCAAGAATATAAAAATTTATTGAAAAAATGAGAATAACATTAATTTCTGCAGCAACATATCCTTCTGATCAAGGAATAAGAACAATTTCTTCTGTTTTAAAAAAAGTAGGACATAATGTAATCATGATATTTATGGCTCTAAGTGAAGATTATTCTAAATTTTATACTAAAAATGAATTATCTCAGTTAGCAAAAATTTGCAAAAATTCTGATTTAATAGGAATTTCTTCTTTTGTCTCAACAGCTCCAAGAGCAGTTCAAATAATAAAACATCTTGAAAAACACCTACCAAAAATCCCTATTGTCTGGGGAGGCATTCATGCAACAATTTCACCTCAAGAGTGTATTAAGAATTGTAATATTGTTTGTGTTGGAGAAGGGGAAGGAGCGATTTTAGATTTAGTAAATGCATTAACAAAAAATAAATCAATAGACAAAATAAAAAATTTATGGATTAAAAAAGGCGAGAAAATTATGAAAAACTCAGTAAGAGAGTTAATTGATGATTTAGATAGTATACCTTTGCCTGATTATGACACTAAAACTCATTATATTCTTGGCCATCATAAAATAAGAAAATTTTCAGAAAATGATTTAGATGGTGCAATTTTCTTTTTAACTGGAAGAGGGTGTCCTTATGGTTGTGATTATTGTAGTAATAGTTTGTTAAATGAATTGTATAAAGGCAAAAGAAAAAAAATTGTTAGATGGCATAGTATAAATTATGTTATCAGGGGAATCTTAGAATTAAAGAATAAATTCCCTAGTTTAAGTTATTTTGATATAAGAGATGATACTTTTTCTTTAAGACCCTTTGAACATTTTAAAGAATTTAATAAAGAGTATAAAGCAAAAGTAGGGCTTAGATTTAAATGTCTTGCAGACCCAAAAACAGTAGATAATGAAAAAATAAGATTATTAGTTGATGCAGGATGTACAGACATAATTGTAGGCATACAAGGTGCTGAAAGAGTAAATAGAGAAATTTATCATAGAAATCAAACAGATAGAGAAGTTCTAAGGGCATCACATATTATTAATCAATATAAAGATAAATTAACAGTAATGTATGATGTGATTACTTGTAATCCTTATGAAACCTCAGAAGATGTGATTAGTATGATAAGATTATTGCAAAAAATACCTAAACCATATTTTCTTTCTGTGAATAATTTAGTTTTTTTTCATGGTTCAAAATTATATGAAAAAGCTATTAAGGATAAAATAATTAAGAGTTCAAAAGATTCTGCGGTTACATTAAATTATTGGGATAGAAGTGCACATATTTTATTAAAAAGAAAAAATATGTATTTAGTTCTTATTCTTAATTTAATGAGAGGGATAGTGACTGAAAAAAAATTTGGATTAATGCCTAATTTTTTAATTAATTATTTGTTAGAACCTAGGAGAATTCAAAGAAATTTAAAAAATAAATTTCCAACTTTGGTTGCATTGAAGGTTTTAAGTTTTGCAGATTTGATAAGAGAACAGATTCTTAAACCCCTTTATAGAAGTATGCCCACCAACTTTAAGGTATGGTATGATAAATCGAGATATAAATAATTTTATTGAATCCTAATTACTGATTTTTGTATTTTGTAGGGTCACTTATGTTTGCCCAGTAAAATCCTGCTTGCCTTAATTTACATGCAAGACAGGTACCACAGTGAAATCTTTTTCCAATATAACAGCTATAAGTTTTTCTAAAATCTACTCCTAATTTATTGCCTAAAATTATTATATCTTCTTTATCCTTTTTAATTAAAGGAGTCAAAATTTTAAAACCAGCTGTTGCAATTTTACTTAGCCTGTTAACCTCATTTACATATTTTATAGTTGTATCTGGAAAACTTTCTTTACCCTCATTTTTAAAACCTAAAAAAATATTGTATTTCATTTTTTCTTTAAAGAATATAGATTCTGCTAAGGCGATAGCATATGAGATAAAAATAGTATTTCTAAAAGGTACATAAAAATTTTCACTTTCTTTTTTTGTGTTTTTTAAACTATTTTTTGAAATCTTTTTTACTTTTCCTAATTTATTTACTAAAGAATTTGAAATTTTACCAAGCCATTTTAAATCAATTTCTATGAATCTTGCATTCAAATCCTTAGCACATTTCTTACTAAATTCTCTTTCTTTTAGAATAGATTTTTGACTATAATTAAAAAATAAGATAATTAGATTATCATAATTAAGTCTATTTTTCACATAATAGGCAGTTACAACACTATCTAACCCGCCTGAACACAAAATAATAGCATTTTTCATGTTTATCTCACCTTAATAAACTTTATAAATTTACTTTATCCTTGATAATCTATGAAAAAATATGCTAAAGATTTAAAAAAAGGAGATAAAGTTACCATTGCTAATCAGAAATTTTTAGTAAATACAATTGAATTATCAGATATAGGAAAGCAAGGAAAAAGAAAAGTAAGATTAGAATTACTTAGTGAAAAACAAGAAAAATTAATAATAATAAGACCTGATGATTATATTTTTGATTCTATTTAAAAATGATAGATATAATAATAACTTCTTACAATGAACCGAAAGCTACTTTAAAAGCAATAAATGCTTTTTTAAATCAAGATATTAAACAACCTTTTAGAATAATTATCTGCGACCCATTTTCAGAAGTTAAAGAATTTTTAAAACAGAATATTAAAGACAAACGGGTTGGATTTTTTCTTGATTCTGGAGAAGGCAAAAGTTATGCTTTAAATCTTTTGTTAACAAAAATTTATTCTGAAAACAAGGAAGATATAATTATTTTCACAGACGGAGATGTTTTTGTTTCTGAAAACTCATTAAAAGAGATTATTAAAACATTTGAAGATAAAAAAATTGGTTGCATAACTGGAAGACCTATTCCTGTTGAAGATAAATCTACTAAATATGGGTACTGGGCAAACCTTCTTTTTTCAGGGATTCATAATGTCAGGTTTGAATTATCTAAAGAAGATAAATTTTTTGAAACTTCGGGTTATTTATTTGCGATTAGAAATGGAATAATAAGAGAATTTCCAATTGATGTTTCTGAAGATAGTGTAATTCCTTATTTATTTTGGAAAAAAGGATATAAAATAAAATATGTCTCAAAAGCAGAAGTTTATGTAAAAAATCCAGATAATTGGAAAGATTGGATAAACCAAAAAATTAGGAATATAAAAGGACATGAAAATCTTAATAAATTAGTTCCTGATTTGCCAAGGACAAAATCATTTTTTAATGAAGTGAGGTTTGGAGGTTTATATGCACTTGTTTACCCAAGAAGTCTTAAACAATTTTTTTGGACAATTCAGATTTATTTTGCAAGATTATATGTTTATTTAAGAGCATTTAGAGAACTAAAGAAAATGAAAAGTTATTCAGATGGTTGGAGAGAAACTGAAATAAACTCAACTAAACCTCTTGATTAACCCTTATTTTTATACATTATCCATCTATTCAAATACATAAAAGGTATATCAATTATCCCAACAAGCCATTTTATTGCAAGAACTCCTATAATTAAAGGTAAAATTGGTTGAACCTTATAGAATGCAATTGTTACAAAAATAAGTGTATCTAAAGCCATTGAAGGAATTGAAGAAAATACATTTCTTATCCATAGATGTTTTCCATTTGTTATTTTTTTAAACCATGAAAAGAGATAAGCATCTGTATTTTCACTTATTAAAAAAGCAACCCATGAAGCAAGCATTATTCTCGGAGCAAATCCAATTATTTGAACAAAAATTTCTTGGTCTGGCCAAAATGGGGCTGGCTTTAATGAAATTGCCAGCCAAATAAAAAAAGCAACAGCAATTTGAGTAATAAATGCAATAAATATCATTTTTTGTGTCTCTTTTCTGCCAAACTTCTCATTTATAATATCTGTTAAAAGGAAAGTTACTGAAAAAACTAAAGTAGCTGCTGTTGCAAAAAATGTGATAATTCCAAAATCAAAAACAACTATTTTATAGGCAATTATATTACTGATTAAAATAAAAGCTACATAGAGTCCAATAAGTGCATCTGGCTTGTTATATTTGCGGGCATACCATGAACCAAACAATGAAAATGCAGTGATTAATGCAATCCAAAGAATAATTAACAACAACTCCATTTTTATTATTTATTAAACTGATTAATTTAATGTAACCTCTTGATTAATTTTTTTATTTCTTCTTCAAGATTTCCTAAACTTGTAATTATTTTTGTTGTTCCAAAGATTATAGCACTTATATCTTCAATAACTTTTTTTGGATTTTTATCTGTTTTAAGGGCTATAATCGGAATTTTTTTTGCATAAGCATATCCTATTTCCCAAGCAGTTCCAGCACCTATATTAAATCCATTTAAATTTGCAATCAAAAAATCACAATTTTCAAATCCCTTTAAATCCCCTTTAGCAATTCTTTTAGTATCTTTTAAATTTTTCCATAATCCACAATCTCTATGAGGCAAAAAAGTAGTTACATTTAATTTTTTGCATATTTTATCAATTCTTTCTAAAAATATTCTTTCTTCTTTTATGCATAAAGGGCCTGCAATATATGCTTTCATTATATATCTTATTTTCATAACATTTATATAAGGTTTTCTATGCTAAATTAAATAATGAAAATGCTTATAATCAAGTTAGGTGCAAAGGGAGATGTAATCAGAACTTTGCCTGTTTTAATAGCATTAAAAGAAAAATATCCCAATTCAGAAATATGTTGGATAACTAAACAATCTTCTAGACAAATTTTAGAAACAAGCCCGTATATAAAAAAGATAATTACCTTGCCTTGTGAAATAAACGAAACTTTTGATATCTTGTATAATTTTGATATAGAAGAAGAAGCAACTAAATTAGCAAATCAAATAATAGCAGTTAAAAAATATGGCTTTTATTATAAGGATGGTTATGCAAATGCATTTAATCTGCCTGCTGAATATTATTTAAATACCTTATTTGACGATGAATTAAAAAAAACAAATAGAAAAACTTATCAGCAAATGATGTTTGAAGTAGCAGAATTAACTTATAATAAGCACCATCACCCTATTTATTTAACAGAAAAAGATAAGGATTATGCAAAGGAGTTTATAAAAAAAAATAATATTAATACAGAAAAATTAATTGGTATTCATATAGGCTCTTCTCCAAGATGGCCTTCTAAATCCTGGAGTGAAGAAAAAATAAAAGAATTCATAAAGCAGGCAAAACAAAAAAATTATGAGATACTGCTTTTTGGAGGTCCAAATGAAATTGAAAAACATAAAAAAATTTCAGAAGATTTAAAAAAACAAGGCATAAAGGTTATTCAAAATAATCCTTATAATTCAGACAATGAATTTTTTGCATTAGTAAATTTATGTTCTAAAATGATTTGTTCTGATAGTTTTGCTCTTCATGTTTCTTTAGCATTAAAAAAGCCAACAATTGCTTTATTTTTTTGCACTTCTCCAAATGAAGTAGAAGATTATGGGTTATTAACAAAAATAATTTCTCCTTTGCTTTATAATTTTTTTCCAGAAAAATCAGACCAATATAGTGAAGAACTTGTTAATAGTATTTCTGTGGAGGAAGTATTAAAAACTCTTTTAAGTTTGGAATAATAACCTATAAAAACCTTTATTTCTGATATATCTTATGGAAGGGTCAAAAATTATAGAATATAGGAAAGAGAAAATAATTAAATGGATAAAGAATCCCTATAACCTTGCTTTTTTAGGCGTTTTAATTTTTGCAATAATCATCAGGATATACTATTTTTTTTTAACTTATAATCAGGCATTATGGTGGGATGAAGCTGAATATATGAGTATGGCTAAAGCCTGGGCATTTGGTTGGGATTATACGTTTTTAACAGTTAGACCGATTTTATTCTCATTCATTAGTTCTCTATTCTTAAGAATCTCTGTTTCAGAATTTTTACCAAGAATATTTATTCTTTTGATTTCTATGTCCACAATTATTGGAATTTATTTGCTAGGAAAAGAAATTTTTGATAGGAAGATTGGAATAGTTTCAGCATTATTCATGTCTGTTTTTTACTTAAATCTTTTTTTTACATATAGGCTTCTTGTTGATTTAGTTTCTCTTGCATTTTATACATTTTCTGCATTTTTCTTTTATAGATATTTCATAAAAAAGTCTGTAATCTCATTATATGTTGGAACAGTTTTAATCGGCATCGGAACAATGTTTAGAATACCTACTGTAGCATTATTATTTGCCATAGTGATTTATGCATTAATCACTGAAAGATTAAAATTATTTAAATTAAAAGAGGTATGGGTTTCAGTTATTCTATTTTTCTTAACAATCTCCCCATATATAATCTGGGGATATATTAAATTTGGTAAGTTTGTTATCTTAGAAGCTGGAAAATGGAATGCTCCTAAAGAGAATATCCTCTCAGGAGGGATATCTACTTTAATGAACTACATTTTTTTGTTTCCAGTATATCTTTCTTGGATTGGATTAATTATTTTTGTATTAGGATTATTTGCTATGTATAAATTGTTCATTGGTTTTGATTTGTTGTTTAAAGAAGATAATACTGAAATTAAAAAATATCTTTATTTAATATTAATATTAATATTTCCAATTCTCCTAATAAGTTTTTCTCTTCATGTTAATGAAGATAGATATATTTTAAATTCATTTCCTGCAATTTTTATAATTTCAGGTTATTTTATTCTAACTCTATATCATTTTTTAAAAGGAAAAATTGGAAAAATTATAGTAATCTTAATTATAATATTTTTATTGGGTTATCTTTCATATTTTCAAATTCATTCTGGAGATTCTCTTATAAAAAATAAATTAAGTTCTTATTATCCTGTAAAAGAAGCAGGGCTATGGTTAAAACAAAACTCTAAGTTTTCTGATAAAATCCTTAGCAAAAGTTGGCCTCAAATAGAATATTACTCAGAAAGAAAAACTTTAATGATCCCATCAGATAAAGAAGAATTAAAGTCCTTAGTTTCTTCTGACAAAAATTTTAAATTTTATGTGGTTTCTATATTTGAAGGACATGACAACTGGATGTATTCTTTTCCCCAAGAGGAAAATCTAACAATAGCACAGATTTATTTTACAGATTTGACTAAAAAACAACCTAGTTTGATAGTATATAATTTAAGATGAAACTATCAATAATAATTCCTGCGTATAATGAAGAAAAAAGGATTATTCCTACCTTAGAAGAGTATTATAATTTTTTTAATGATAAATTTCGAAATGAATTTGAAATAATTGTTATACCAAATAATTGCAAAGATAATACTTTAGAAATTACTCAAAAATTTGCTAAAAATAAGAAGCAGATAAGGGTTTTCAATATCCCTAATTATTCTGGAAAGGGCAGAGCTGTAATGACTGGATTTGAATTAGCTAAAGGAGAGTATATTGGGTTTAGTGATGCAGATAATAGTACTAATCCAGAAAATTTCTATAAGTTATATAAATACAAAGATAATTATGCAGGAATAGTTGGTTCTCGAAAAATAAAAGGAGCGATAATTAATCCAAAAAGAAGAAAGATGCAAGACTTATCCAGTTTTTTTTTTAATTTATTTGTTAAACTATTATTTAATTTAAAATATTATGATACTCAGTGTGGAGCAAAGTTATTCAAAAAAAATATTGCTAAATTTTTAGTTAAAAATTATCTTGAATCTGGATGGATATTTGATGTGAATTTATTATATCTTTGCAAAAAAAATGGGTTTAAGATTTATGAGTACCCTATAAATTGGAAAGATTCAGAAGGTTCTAAACTAACTATTAAAGATGGGTTTGTATCTATTTTAAAGTTATTTAAATATAAATTTAAGACTATTTTCTATGGATTATAAAGATTATCTTGCAGGAAATTCTAAAACTAATTTTTGGTTTAGAGCCAAAGTAGATTTAATAGAAATATTATTGCAAAAATATATTGAAAATCATTCAAAAAAATTAAAAATTTTAAGTTTGGGTGCTGGAACAGGTGAAGAATTATATTCTTTAAATAAATTTGGAGAAGTTTATGTTACAGATATAGAAAAAAAAGCATTAAAGTTAATACCTAAAGACCTATATAAAGAGAGAAAAATTTGTGATGCTTGTAATATAAGTTATCCTGATGAATTTTTTGAGTTAGTTGTAGCATTTGATGTTTTTGAGCATATTAAAGATGATAAAAAAGCTATCTCGGAAGTATACAGAGTTCTGAAAAAAAATGGTTTTCTAATTTTTTCAGTACCTGCTTTTCAATTTATATACAGCTCTCATGATAAAGCTGTAGAACATAAAAGAAGATATTCTAAAAAAGATTTGAAAAGTCTTTTCAAAGAATTTAAAGATCCATACTTTAACTACTGGAATTTCACTTTATTTTTACCTTTAGTGATTAGTAGATTAATAAAAAAATATTCTAAGCCCAAAGTAGAAAATCCCATAACGAATCCTATTATAGATTCTGTTTTGTACAATATCCTTAAAACAGAAAATTTTTGGTTTAAAAAAAAAATTAAAACTCCTCCAGGAATAAGTATATTTGGGGTATGCAGAAAACCTTAAGTTTATCCAAAGAATATTTTTTAAATTTTTATTAATGTTCTTAATCCTGCAGACAATCTTTTAATATCTTTTATAGACTTTGTATTTTTCAGTTGTTTAATAATGAACTTAGGTCTAAAATAAAAAGAAAAATAAGCTTTTTTATGTAATCTCATTAATTCTTGTTTTTTCATATTTTTTGGAATATATATTGGAGAATCTAAAAAATTAAATTCTGGAAACATTCTTAATTTCCAATATTCCTTAACAAAATTATCTTGTTGAGATGCTCTTTTGTAATCCAAAGTGTTTGGGAGAGGAACCATTAGAGTAAAAGTAGCAATATCTAAATCTAATTTTTTTGAAAAATTGATAGTATCCATTATAGTTTTTTTATTATCTCCCCATAATCCTATCATAAAATAACCTCTTATAGGTATTCCTACTTTTTTAGTTATTTTAATAGCTTCAATTATTTTTTCTTTTGTTATCCCTTTGTTTATAGTCTTTAAAATTTCATTATTTCCTGATTCAATTCCATAAGCAATAAAATTACATCCATGTTTTTTCATTATCTGCAATAATTCTTCATCAACTTTATCAACTCTACTAGAACAAGTCCAAGATATCTTTATGTTTTCTTTTTTGAGAGCATTGCAAAATTCAATTACTCTCTCTTTTTGTAAAGTAAATGTTTCGTCCCAGATAGAAATTTCTTCCACAGCATAATTCTTAATTAATTGTTTAATTTCTTCTATTACTTTTGGGATACTAAAATTTCTTATCTTGTGTCCAGTAACATCTTTACTACAATAACTACATTGATATGGGCATCCTCTACTAGTTAATATCCCAACATCTTTCTTAAGAGAACTTTTTCTTGCTTCACTTGTTTTATATAACTCCCATTTGAATAAGTGTCTTGCAGGTAAAGGCAATATATCTAAATTTTTAATAAGAGGTCTTTGGCCATTAAACCTAATAGTATTCTTTTTATCTTTGTAATATACTCCCAAGACATCTTTTATTTTATATTTTTTATTTTCTAAAACCCAACATAATTCTGCTAAAGTAATTTCTCCTTCACCAACAACAACATAATCTATAAAAGGGTTAGTTATTGCTTCAATAGGTAATGCAGAAACATGACATCCTCCTAAGACTATTGGTTTGTTAGGAAGTTTTTCTTTAAGAAATTTTGCGAATTGATAAGACCTTAGTGCAAAACTTGTTAAGACATGTATTCCTAATAAATCATATTTTTCTGCTTTTTTTTTTATTTCTTCCCAACTATCTCTTTCAACAAAACCATCCCAAATCATAACCTCATGACCTTGTTTTTCAAGATATGCACCTAAATAAGCTAGTCCTAATGGAGGGATCCTACTTGCAGTTTCTTTTGAACTCTTAGTAAAAAGCTCTTTCTCTTTCATAGGAGGATTCATTAGTAATATTTTCATATAATCTTGCACTTATTGTCCTTTAAAAAGTTAATTTTATTCTTAAATACATATTGTTTCAAGAAAGATATAATTAAATCAGTCTTTTTAAATCAGTCTTTTTTAAAAGCCCATAGCAAGGAACCAAAAAAACTAAATGGGATACTTAAAATTATTCCACTTATTGTAGCAATATTTTCTTTTAATACCCCTGCCCCTAATATTAAATTTACTAATAGGGCAGTAGTTATATTAACAGTTATTGAAACCGTGTAAATTATAAGAAAACGGGGTAATTGTTTTTTAATTGCATTATCTTTTGCTTTAAATGTAAAAGTCCTATTCATTAAAAAATTATAGATTATTGAAACAAACACCCCAGATAATACTGCTATAATAAAACTAAAACTTAAAAAAAATCTAAAAAGATTAAAGACCCCTATATGAATCAAAGTAGCGGTTAGCCCAACAAAACAAAACATCACAAATTTCCAAAAATGATTTTTAATAAAACTTCTAATCATAATAAACTTCCTCTAAAGATTAATAATGCTAGCAAGCAGATGATTATTTGAACTGCAAATATAAAATAAACAACATCTTTTTCATATACTTTTTTCTTGAATTTTTTAAGAATAAATAATGATAAATGAGTCATTCCATATATTTTATCATAAGGCATTTCTAGACTATTATCTTTATTCGGTTTAGCGAATGAATGTTTTTTTAATCTTCCTCTTAATTTTAAACATACTTCTAGAATATAAGGAATAAAAATAAATACTGCGATTTTTTCAAGATTACCTAAAATAGCGATAATCGCAATTAATGAACCTATTGAATAAGTAAGTATATCTCCTGGAAATGCTTTTGCAGGACATTTATTATAAAAATAAAATGCGATAAGGCTTGTTACCATGATTAATCCAACTAAAGCAAGCCAAGGAGTTCCAGTGATATAAGCAAGAATACTGAGAAAACTTAATATAATCGCACCTTGCCCTGTTTCCAGTCCATTAAACCCTGCTAAAAAATTATATGTTGTTGCAGCACCAGCAATACCTATTGGGACAATTATTAATGGGTAAATTAATCCAAACTCAACTAATCCAAAAAATGGGAAATTCATTGAAGAATTTCCTGCATTAATTACTACTAATGGTATTGATGCAAAAAATGCTAAAAATAATCTGAACTTTATTGATAACCCCCCACTTTCCCAACCCAAAAAATCATCAATAAATCCAAGGATAGCAAATATTAAAATAACTGCTAATAAACTAAAAATTTGAAGATTAATATTAACTCCATTTGAAAATACAAATGTTCTTATAGCAATATAGCAAAGAACTCCTAAAATAAAACTTAAAACAACTATTAATCCTCCAGAACCTGCAACATTTTTCTGATGATTAAACTTATTCATATCATTCCAAACATATCCTATTTCTTTACATTTTCTAATCCAGAAAGGTAAAAAAAATAAAACTGAAAAAAAACTTACTGCAAGCCCAATTAAAATTAATAGATTCATATATTATAAAGAAATTTGATGCTTTTAAATCTTACATATTAATCCTAAAGAATAATTGTCTTTTTTGGATTATTTAATTAATTTACAATTTCCAGGTTAGATACTTGGTTGGGTCTGTGTCTAAATATTCTTGCTTTATTTTTTCTTGTCCAGTATATTTAATTTCCCAAATTTTTATTGGGCCTTGAATACCTTGATAATAAATAAAATCAGGGAGATTCATTCCTTGGGCATTTAAATCATTTATTATTAGGTTGGGTTCTGTATGAGCTAATTTAAAATTAGGAAATTTTTTAAAGGGGTCATTTAAGATATATTTTTGTATTAGCATACTTCTCATTAATCTAGGAGACAAAAACATTGCAGAACCAATAGGATTCGAGCTTAATCCTTGCCCAGAATTTATTAATTCAGGTAATACAAATGCAGTAGCTTCAATTCCAGAACCAAAATCAACAAATTGATTTGAATTTGCAAGATATCTTAAATTAACTTTATATTGTTTGTTTTGATAAACTATTATTACATAGGGTTGTAAAAATTGTTGAGTCTGATTATTATCATTTTTTACAGGTATAATAATTGCTCCAACTCCAGCTTTTTGTCCAGGAAGGAAAATATCTTTTCCATTTTCTTTAATAGTTAAATCTTCATCTAATGCAATTCCTCCTGTATAAACCAAAAGAGTTTGATTATTTGTTTCTTGAGTTTGTTTTTCATCTAATAAAAAGTTTCCAATCCAAGAATATCTATCATAATTTGCATCACTACCTATACTTGAAAATGCTCCATACTTTCCAATATCTGAAGAATCTATTAAAAGATGGGTCGCATTATGAGCATATAAAAAATCTAATGCGTCTTTTTGATTATCGCCTGTTAAAACTAATCTGCCCATTAAATAATTCCAATAAACATATGCATTACCTCCATCCAAGACAGTTGCCCTATCTCCAATACTCTGAACCCAATAACCATAATCCCACCAGTGAGCAAAAACAGAATTTGTTGGAGTATCTAATCTAGTCCAATTCATTGCTTTTTGCCATTGCTGATTGTAATAAGAAGGGACCATACTATAGGATTCAATTTTTATTTGCTTGTAATATGAATTAAAAGTAAAAATAGACAATAAAAGAATAACCAAAATAAGCACTCCTAAAATGGTCTTATTTAAATCTTCTTTAGAATTTTTAAAACTAAATAAAGAATTTATGATTAAATAACCAATTAGTATAACTGAAATTGGGCCTAAAACCATAATTAGTCTTACAGCACTTCTTGCAGTAAATAATGTCAAGATAAAAATTGAAAAGAAAAATAAATATTCAAAATCAATTTCTTCAAATTTTCTTAATCCTTGTTTGTGATATTTTATATAAAGATAAATTAAAGTGCCTATTAATAATAATGCAGAACCAAAATAAAATATCCTGCTAATAAATCCCTCTCCATCGAATAATGCTGGATGGGGCGCATATCTTGAAAATACAAGCCCGAAGAAAAACAATATATAAAGCCCTGTTAAAATCCACTTATCTTTTTTTAACAGAGGTTTTAACATATCCTTAAACAAGATTATAGAGCCAATAAAAAACAACCAGAATAAAATAGGAATATTTTTTAAATAAGGACCAAAACTTCCTGCCCATTCTATGAAATATGGTTGTTTATTCTCTGCAACAGTACTAGACCATCTTCCACTAAGGGGTTTTATAAAGGTATCAATGAGCCCAGAGATTTTATCAGGAATAAAGTTAATCCCAAAAAATATACTTACTAAAATAATTCCAATTAAAATAGCCATAATAATTGAGATTATGGTTTTAGGTATGTTTTTTAAATAATTTTCAAAATATTTGTTTATTTTAGTTTCCCATAATAATATATGAATTAAAATAACAAATAAAACAAAAACACTAATTAAATTGCTTGTGGATGTTAAAAATCCAGACAAATTATATTTTTCAGAAAAGAAATTCAATGTAAAGATAGATAGCCCTAACCAGCACCCATAAGCAAATGCTTCTTTTTTAGAAACCTTATTTAAGATAAATGCTAAAAAACTAGCTACACCAATTGCAACAAAGATATAAGTTACTAATCCTGAAATTAATCCCATTAATGTAGTAGATATTCCTGCTAAACCTCCTAAAATAGCAGAATTTCTTATTTTTTCAGTTTTCCAAGCTTTCAAGAAAAAATAAAATGCTAAAAACATAAAAAAGAAAGCAGCTGATTCTTTTTCAGGAATTCCTGCAAGAGTTCTTGATAAAAATATAGGTATTACAATCATGAAAAAAGTAGAAATTAATGCAATTAAATTTGCTTTTAGTTTATTTTTATTATCTTCTTTTTTATCACTTATTTTTCTAACAAAAATTTCTCTTGTGAATAAAAAGAAAGAAATAATTGTTAAAGCAAACATTAAAACTGGGAAAAAAGCTGCTGCAAAATTAACAGAATAATCTCCAAATAAATTAACTAGATAATAAGTCCATGCAATCATATAAGGTAATAGTTTTGTTTCAATTGCATTATTAAACCCCAGAGGAACATACCTCATATTATCTCTTGCTGGCATAGAACCATTATCTACAATAATCTGTGCTTGTCTTGTGAAAAGCCAGGGATCTAAATCAGGACCTAATGTCCAATCGTTTGTTGTGATGTCCCATAAACCAGGTGTTCCTGTGAATGATTGTCCTGTAACAAACTGGAATAAGGTAGGTATTTGTCCTTTAGAATGGTCTTGCATTGGCATACTTCTAATATAAACTCCTAAGATAATTGCTAAGATTAAAAAGAAAGTTACCCAAACAACTGGTTTTTTTAAAAAATTAATTAATTTTTTTTCACGTTCTTGAATTATTTTTTCTTCATCCATTTTATTTGTTTTTGTTTATCTTTTAACTTACTTTATTTTTGTTGTTAATATCTATAACTATTACTCGCTTGGGTTCATTAGCCAAAGCGATTTAGTTTGAAATATTATTAAATAGTATTTGTATTGTTTGAGTTGATTTAGCTTTGTGGTGAATTGTTTATCTAATTATCTAAAATTCCTCCAATTTCATTTAATAATTCTTCTGCATTTGGTTCTTTTTCAAGAGATTTTTTTCCACAATAAGGACAATCGTTTGGTTTATTTGTTTCAAACCTAAAATTACAATGTGTACATATCCATTTAACCATTTTTTATGAAAAATTAAGATAAAAGGAGTTTTTAAATTTACTTAAGATGAAATTTGGTGTGTTTTCTGATGGACAGAACCACTTTAACTTTTGATAATATTCTAAGAACAATGTTTGGAAAAATTAGCAAGAAGTTTTGTTGGAAGATATCTCTGTGTGTTAAATTAATAATTATTTTATAATCTTCAAAAATTATTTTCATCACCCAAATCTTAAATGATTAATTTCAAAGCTATGGCTTTATCATCTGCAAAAATGGTAAGATTTACACATTACTAAATAGTATTCTAAAAAGAGTATTATCTCTCATTTGTCCCCTTGCCTTGTATCTTCCTAATAATTTTGGAGGTTGAAATATTATTTACAAAAGGAATAAATGCAAAATTTCCTCCATATCTTTCAATTATCTTTCTCTCGTCTTGATCCATTTTTTCAATATCATAATCTCCTCCTTTTACATAAACATCTGGTCTTAATGCTTCCAAACAATTTGAAACAGTTTTTTCATTAAAGATAGTAACATAATCTACAGAGTTTAATCCCGCTAAAACTTCTGCTCTTTGTTCCTGAGGAACAATAGATTTATCTTCTCCTTTTAAAACTCTTACAGAATCATCACTATTTAATCCTACAATAAGATAATCTCCTTTTGATTTTGCTTGTTTAAGATAGTTTACATGTCCTGCATGAAGTATTTCAAAACAACCATTTGTCCAGGCAATTTTTTTCCCTTTTCTTTTATAATCTGCACAGATACCCATTAATTCATCTAAGGATTTTATTTTCTTATTTTCAGAATCAATAACTTGCTCTAATTCACTTGAAGATATTGTAGCAGTCCCTGCTTTTCCTACAACAATTCCTGCAGCATGATTCGCTAAAAAAATAGAATTTTCTAAGTTTAATCCTGAACCTAATCCTAAACCTATAGTAGCAATTAAGGTATCTCCTGCCCCAGTAACATCAAAAACTTCTTTTGCCTGAGTAGGTAGGCTGATTATATTTTTTCCTTCAAATAAAATTGATCCATCTTTTCCAAGAGTTAAAAGAACATTACAACCATATTTTTTTTGTAATTCTTTTCCTATTTCATTAATGTTTTCAAGGCCAGTTAGTTCTTTACCCTCTTTAAGATTCGGAGTAATTAAATAAGCTCCCCTATAATCTATCTTATTCTTTGGTTTTGGGTCAATTATTATTTTTGTAGTAGGATTATATTTTTTTATTAAAGAAAAAAGATTATTTGTTAAACATCCTTTTGCATAGTCTGAGGCAATTATAATCTCGGGATTTTCTGAAACTATTCTCTTGGCTAATTCTTCTTCATTTTGTTCTGAAACTTTTTTAGAGCCCTCTTTATCAATCCTTGCTATTTGATGTCCATTTCCAATTATTCTTGTTTTTTGAATTGTTTGTTCTAAAGAATCATAAAGATTGAATTTCACATTTTTTTCATTAAGTTTGTTTATCAAAATAGTTTTAGAATTATCTTTTCCAACATAACCTAATAAAAAAGCTTTACCTCTCAAAGAAGAAATATTTGCAGCAACATTAGCTGCTCCTCCTAGTTCATAAACTTCTTTAGTTATTCTTACAACAGGAACAGGCGCTTCTGGGCTTATTCTTTCAACATCTCCATAAATATAACTATCCAGCATAACATCTCCAACAACTAAAATTTTTCTTTTGGAAAAATCATTGATTATCTTCTTGAAATCCATAAATTTTAAGAGAAAATTTTATTTAAAAGGATTTAGGTATTTAGAATTATAGGTCTCTATGTAACCTAAATTTACTTAGGATATATTTTCTAATAAGATATAATTTTAACAGCTATGTTTATCACATTAAAAGATTAAGAGATTAAATTCAAAGCGATTATGATTTAACAAATATAAAATAGTCTAATTCATAAATCAATTATTCTAAAACACAATCGGTGTAACAAACACTTCGATTAATGCAGCAATAAACAAGATTACTACTGAAATAATTACTAAATTTAATGAGTCTTGCAAAATAACCCAGAATTTTTCAGAATGAACATCATGTTTTATTACCGCTATACTAATAATTCCTCCTGCCAAGGCTCCTATAAAATAAGCAGCAATTTCAGGAATTCCGTGTATTGCATATCTTGCTATTCCTAATGGAAGGTTAATTAATTTAGAATTAGCAAAAATACCTATTGCAGAGCTTATTACACTCGCATTCCAGGCTAATATAAATATTGCTCCTGCCCCAAAAATTAAAGAAAAGACTAATGTGAAGATTAAGACATAAATATTATTTGCAAAAATATTGACTATTTTTTCTTTTGCACTAAGAAAGCCAGTTGTTTTTGAAATGTCTTTAATCCCATATTCAGCAATACAATCATTAAAATTAGCAGGTTTATTTATCATACAATATGTTTCAATCTGTGCCCTGAAGTTTTGATTTCCACCAGGAAAAGCGACATACCAAAATGAGAAAGCAAGAACAAATCCAAAAAATAAAAACATCATTGCAAATAGTGCACTTCTATGTTCAACCAATAATCTTTTAAATCCAGTTACTGCCAAGTCTCTTTCTTCTTCTAATTTAAAAGTATAATAAATAAATGGGATAGAAAACATAACACAAAAAGTTACGACTAATATTCCTGAATATTTTGAAAGCACAGGGTCTCCTGAAAAAATCCATTTAACTAAGAATAAAGAAATTATTGCATAAAATGCCCCAATAAAAAACATTTCCCAGGGTTGTTTTTCTGCCTTTGCTGGATTGATTAACATTTCTAACATGATTTATTTTATCTCCTTTAATTAATAAGTATAAACATCCTTTTAAATATTATTGGGTGAGATTTGTTGATAATCTCAAATGATTCGCTTTGTGATTAATTATCCAGCTTGATGAACATAAACCATAACTATTATGATTCATAAAACACAATATTTAAATAATTAATTATAATTCTTAAATAAAAATGGTTGGAGTAATCTTAGACACAAATATTTATGGAAAGATTATAGCTGATGATAAAGAGGATTCTTTAAAACTTGTAGAAGCAATTAAACTAGATAAACTTTTTATAATCCATAATTTTAAGATTATAAGAGATGAATTAAGGCAAGCTCCAAAAATACTTCCACTTTATGATAGTTTAGTATGCAATACTTCAATACCTATTGATAATCATATAGAAAAAGTAGCTGATTTATATTTTAAAGAATTTAAGAATCTTGGAGGAAATCAAAGTAAAGATAAGAATTTTATGAATGATTTAAGAATTGTTGCTTGTGCAAGTATAAAGGGATTTAATCTAATTTTTTCTGATGATAACAAATCTATGCATAATCCTATTTTAAGAAAGTCTTTTGAAGAAATAAACTTAAAATACAACTATAGAACTCCTAGTTTTTATAGATATACTGATTTGAAAAGAAAATATTTAGGAACAACTAACTATTAATTTTCGTGCCTGTTCCATAGCTTTGGGGTCATTTCTTATGGTTATAACTATATCTTGAATTTTCTTGATTTCTTTAGCAGTAGACTTTTGCTTTTTATTCTTCATTTTAACTTATTTTATATAAACATTCATAATTTATAAATATTCTGGTTAAGAGAAAATTAGGAAAGACAAGTCCTAATCCTAATTTTCTTTTGCTTTTTGATAATGTGTAAACCTTATTCGCTTTGCAGATGATTGTTTAAAATTTGAAATTAATTCTTTAAGATTTGCAGATGATTAAACCTCGCGATTATGATTATAACACTATTAGAAAGAAAAGAAATTAAGCTTAAACTTGTTTTGCTTAATTTAATAGTTATTAACTTTATATTTTCATGTGTCATCAACAGATTTTTATACACTAATGTTTTAATTAATTTAAAGAGGAAAGATGAATAAACAAAAAGAATTTAATAAAATTTTAAGAGATATTAAATCAATTAAAATTCAGGGTGCAAGAAATGTTGCTATTGCAGGACTTAAAGCATATAGATTAAATCCTTCTGAAGCTTCAAAAAAGAAGATAATTTCTGTTCGTCCAACTGAGCCATTTTTAATAAATGTCTTAAATAAAAAAGAAAATCTTTCTCCTAAAGGATTAATTGAAAGATTAAAGTATAATCAAGATATTATGAATAAAGAAGTTTTCAAACTAATAAAAAATGGAAATGTTGTATTTACTCACTGCCATTCTTCAACTGTTGTTGAAGCATTAATTTATTGTAATAAAAAAGGAAAAAGATTTGAAGTTTATAATACAGAAGCCCGCCCTTTATATCAGGGGAGAATAACTGCAATACAATTAAGAAAAGCAGGAATCAAGGTTACAATGTTTGTAGATTCTGCTGCAGGAATTGCACTTGAAAAAGAAAATAGAAAAGATAAAATTCATGCAGATTTAGTAATCTTAGGAACAGATGCTATTTTAAAAAATGGGGTAATAAATAAAGTAGGAAGCGGGATGTTTTCTGAAATTGCTTATGATAATAAAATTCCTGTTTATATCCTCGCAGATTCATTAAAATATATTTCTAAAATAAAATTAGAACAAAGAAATTTTAAAGAAGTTTGGAATACTTCAAAAGGAATAAAAGGGATAAGAATAGAAAATCCTGCATTTGAATTAATTGATAAAAAATATGTCACAGCAATAATCAGTGAATATGGAAAGTTGAGTTATGATAAGTTTTTGAGGAAAGTGAGAAAATAATTATTCTTCTTTCTCTTCTTCATCCATATCCTCTCTTTCTTCACTCATCAGCATATTCATCTGTTCTTGCATTTCACCAACTTTTTCAATAACCTGATGTTTAAATGCTATTAATTTTTTTAATTGTTCTTCAATTATTTTTTTGGTTTCTGGAATTGTTTTTTTTACAAAGTTTTTGCTTCCAATTTCTACAATTAAATCCTTGCTTTTAATCTGAGCAGGAATATAAATGCCTTTTCCAATATTTGCTAAAATTTCTTTATCTTGTGTTTTTTCAATTTCATCTAATCCATTATTTATTTTTTGCATGTCAGAAATATGCTGTTCTATTATCTGTAATTGTTGTTCTAATTGGTTTGCTTCTTGTTCTATAATTCGCAATTGTATTAATTTTTCTTGGTTCATATTTGATTTGAGAATTAAGGGTTTTTAATGGTTTCTACTTTAATTTTTCTTATTTTATACTTTACTTTTAATAATTTATAACTCCCTTAAACTATTTTGGCTTATTTGATTTAGCTTTGCAATTAATTGCTTAACTTGAACAAAAAGCCATAGCGATTTAGTTTTGTTTATTATTAGATTAGTTTTATTTGTTGCAGATTTAAAATTTATTTTTATAGATATTAAGAGATATAGTTCTTAATGTGATTAATTTTAAATAGAGAATTTTTTATGCTTATTAAATAAAAAAAGGCAAATGATACTCTGGTTTGAAAAGCATAATAAGATAAGTTGGATGATTACTATAATTATTGGAATAATTATATTTTATGTTTCTTCGTTAAGTTTTGCTCCAGGTATTCCTGGAGGTTTTCCTTGGAAATCTATGGTATATCATTTTTATGCTTTTTTCTTTTTATCAGCATTTTTGTTAATCTCATTAATTCAAGGAAAAAAGAAAAACAAGAATTTGATTTATTTTGGAATAATTATTGCAGTTATTTATGGAATATCTGATGAAATTCACCAATTATTTGTTCCAAATAGAGGTTGTACAATTTCAGATATGCTTATTGATTCTGCAGGAATCCTTTTTGCAGGATTAATTTATTCTTTAATGAATCTATTAAGGTTTAAAGATAAAAATGAAGAAAGAGATAGTCAAGTAGAAGAAATAAAGAGAGCAATATCTAAATAAATATTTAGGTTATAATTCCTTTCAGATGAGGTATTTCTCTTTCAATAAATTCTATAATTTCTCTTTTGAATCGTGTGTTTAAAGAAATTCCTATATATTGAGATTTATTATGAATAATTAACCAACCTATTTTAGAAAGTTCTTTGATTATTTCTTTTAAATTTTGAAATCTCTTAAAATGCTCAGTTCTATCATACTTTTCTCCCCAATTTCCCTTACTTCTTGCTAAAGCAGACATTAATTGAGCTTTCTCTAAATTTGAAGCCATACTAATATATATTTTTAATACTGAGAAAATCCTTATGGATTTGGATTTTCTAGGTGATCAAAAACCAACACTCCATGTTTATTACATGGTTTTTGACATTTTTAAATGTTTCTATCTTTGACGTTTTCTTTGAGTTTACAGAAAGATTTAAAAAGAGTAAGTAAATAAGTATATTATGAAAATTAAAGAAAACAAAAGTTTTTTCCTTATGCAGTTTGGAGATACTCCTCAATTAAGAGTTCTTGACTTTCTGATAGGATTTCATTTTTTTGATTATCCTATAACTGAAATAGCAAAAGAAAGCAATGTAAGTTATAATTCTCTTAAAGTATTTTTTCCTTATTTTATAGAGTCTGGGATTGTCTGTAAAACTAGAAAAATTGGTAAGTCTGATTATTTTAAACTCAATTTGGAAAATCAGTTTGTTAAAAATTTGATAAAGCTTGATTGGAGTTTGACTAAAAAAAATGTTCTTCCAGAATCAAAAAAACAATGTGCCCCTCCTGTGGATTTTTAACAGGCACTTGTTTTTAGGACTTCAAAATCTTTTAGATTTTGATAGTGCTCAGGAACTTTGTTCCTGACATGCTCAGAAATTAAAACTACATTTATTTACCTCTCAAAGGGGTTTAATTTCTGACATTAAAAGAAGAAGTTTGTGCTTAGATTATTAAAAATATAGAAAAATTATTATTTCTTATTAAAGAGAAGAAAACTATTGCAACCCAAACATTTTTCTCAAAACAATACTGAATACTAATGAAGATAAAATATACCACCATAACCATGTTGAGGCTATTGTTGTTAGTGCAAATGAGCTCTGTAACCATTTAAACAAGATTAACAAAGGCACAATTGTTACTAACATAGGTTTAAACGAATGTTTTAATTGTTCAGGCATATCTTCCATCATTCGCTTGTTTATCTCCATCATCTTTTGAGGATTATCTTTATGTTGTTTCATTTCTTCTTTTAATGATTTTTGCTTGTCTTTAAGTTCTTTCATTCTTTTTTTATCAATCATTAAACTATTAATAATAGTTATGAATAGTGTAACTAAAAAAGACAGAATAATTATTGCAGTTCTTGGATTATTTTGTATAAGTTCTGTTATTGTCATTTTATTTTTTAAATATAAGAGATAATTCTTTTGTTTAAATAGGACTAATTAGTTTTTAAAGGTTTCATAAATGCTAGTTTAATTTAGAATTCAAGAAAACAAGTTTAACTTGAATTTTTT
>JBBSXH010000069.1:0-3761 GCA_038045865.1 Nanobdellota archaeon | reverse complement strand
TTTTAAATAATTAAACCTCTTTGAATAATTGGCTGGTAATCCAGTTGTCCTGGAAAGGATGCTTGCACAGACGCCTCTTTTAGGTGTTCGCCATTAATATGGTGACTGGGCTATAACTCACTATACGAAACCTATGCCTAATAAGCTTGTCTTGTGGAGCGAATGAGATAACCATTAAAACAGATCAAAGGTTAAGCATGATTTAGAAACTTTGTTTGTGGAACTCTTTCACTGAGCCCAGATTTACCAGCTATTTTTTTTGAAATTAATTTAAATTTTAAATCTTGATTTTCCTTGAAATGTAACCAAGAATGACAATTAGGACATAATAAGATACATTTATCAATCTCTGATTTTAGTAGTAAAGATTTATTTCTTCTAATAACAGAAATATCAAAAGATTTATCTTTCATATCTTTATGGTGGAAGTGTAATATTTCAGGATATTCTTTATACCCACAAAAAGCACAACTTTTATCTTTTTTATAGGTTAATATAAATTCATTTCTATTCTTTTCACGATATTCTTTTCTGTGTGGATTTCTCCTTTCTTTAGTCTTTTCATAGTCTAATTTCTTTGCTAATTTTATTTGGTCTCTATTCTTTTCTCTATATATTTTTCTTTGTGCTTTTACTCTGTCTATATTTGTATGATAATATAAATTTGACTCTGACTTTAATCTCTCTTTATTCTCTTGATAATATTTGCTTTTATTCATTTGATTACCTCCTCTTTTCTAACCTTCCAATGTAACAAAGAATGACAATTAGGGCAGAGTAAGATACATTTATCTATTTCTTTTTTAAACTCTAAAGAATTTCTTTTATGCAATTCTAAATTTCCAATGGTAAAATTTTTCTTATATTTATCCTTATGATGAAACTGCAATATTTCTGGGTGTTTATTATAATCACATAAGGAACATTTTTTATTTAATTTGTATGTTAATAGAAAATCTTTTCTCCTTTTTTGATATAATTCCTTCCTATGCAAAATTGTTTTATCTCTATTATCTAGATAATTTTCTTTGTGTCTTGCTCTTATTCTATCTCTATTCTTTTGGTAATGTTCTCTTTGATATTCTTTTAGTTTATTTTTATCTTTATAACCCATATTAAACAGAAGATTGAAAGTTTAATGTGAATTTTGTTTCTTTATCCATTTTATTTTTTATCCATAATCGCTTTTGCAATTACTTAAACAATATTCCAAATCATCTGCACAGGCTTCCGCTTCATCACCTAAAATATAAATCACTTGATTGCCTATAATTTCATTATCATATATACAATCATTATTATTAGAAACACATCTATCAATACAATTGGTATATTCTTCAGTTTTATTAGAAGTAGAGATTAAGTTATAGAAAAAGATTATAGCTATAATTACTAATATCCATCACCAAATAGATTGTTTATCTATTTCTTTGTTTTGTTTTTCCATATTGTTTTCCTAATAATAATCTTAATAGTTTTTTAAGATAGCCCTGTTTTATTATAAATAAAGTTAATACAACCAAAGCTATAAGCATAATTCCAACTATAATATCAAGAGCAATCTTAGAATATTTTAAAAAATAAGAAGAACCTTGTAAGGCATAAATTAAAACTAGAAAAATTGTTGCAATAGTTAAGATTAAATTAAAATGTTTTTGATGACTTAATATTTCTAGTTGTTTCCCGAGTATCTCATCATTTGTTGTCATTTTATTTTTTATTTTTTTCTTGTAAATAGTTTATACAAAGCATCTCCTTTTTCTTTATTGACTTTCTTGTCTATAACCTCTTCTTTTGAGCGATGTTTAATACCATACCAAACTAGGAATATTATTATAGTAATCCATAAACTTAACCAACTTGGATCTTCATATAAATAACTTAAAATAAAGAATATTACAATCAAAACAATTACAAATCCAGCGATGTTTCCAAAAAAACTAATTGTTTCATTTAAAGTTCCATAAAACTTTTCGCTTTCTTTCATATTGTTTCTAATCAGAACTATTATTTAAATCTGTCTTTAATCAATCAGTAATAATTATTATCCTTAAACTCCATAAACAATCTTAATCTGAATAAACTTATTACCTTTATCATCTTTTTTAGTTGTTACTTCCACATTTAGAATTATAAAAGTTTCAATACCTATATCTTCCCCATATAAATCTTCCATATATAAATTTTCCATATCTAAATATCCCATAAAATCATTTGCCTCTTCCCTTACTAAGTTTTCATCAGAACCAGAAAATATTGCAGTTTGTATTTTTCTTGTATCTTCCCTATTCCAATTTCTTGCTTCCTTGTAAACATCTAAGTCCCCCATTTTATAAACCATTTTATTTTTTTCTATTGATTTTCACTTTCTTTACCTATTAATTTATTATAACATCTATCACAATATCTCTTAACATTCCAAACAGGTATTCCTTTCATTCCTTCATCATTAAATCTTGGACTATCTGTGATTGTCTTCGCTTCAAACATATCTATTCTTTCATTGCATTCTGCACATCTTACTCTTGGATTTCTCATCTATGTAAATCAACCCATATTTTCTAAATACCTAAACTTGATAAAGTTTTCTGTTTAAATCTTCCTTCAAATCCCCTAAACCCTCACTTCCTTTTAACCTCACTGATACCCTCAACAAAATCTTTAAATTCTATATAAACTACAAGTTTATACATATAAACTTAATTTTAAAAAAAGTTTAAATAGAATAATATTCTCTATTGTTTATGAATTTAGAATATTTTAATAATTATTATCATGTAGATATTTCAACACAGATTAATAATTCTTGGAAAGAAGATACTGCTTTAGGAATAGTTAAAGATTCTAGAAGATTTTCAATAAAAATAAAGGGAAAAGATAAAGAAGAGATAAAAAGAAAATTTATATGGGACGATGATTCTGATTCTGCAAGAAAACATAATAATAAGATAGTTGCTTTGGTATATTCTTATTTGCTCTATAAGGCACTTTGTTATTTTTCAGAAGCAAATTCTCTGCTTTTATGCAGAGATGTAAGACCTGAAAGATTTGTTATTCATTATCTTAATAAAATAGCTAATTATTTTAACAATAGACAGATTCTCAATCGCAAAATAGAATTTAGAAAAAGGGATAATAAAAGACAAGAAAAACTCCCAAAATCATTAGCAGGGAAATATATAAGAAAAGTATTTCAAGGAAAAATTTCTCCAACAAAAATTTTGGATCAAAACGAGTTTAAAGAATTAATAGAAATTATAAATAAAATATTATAAGTTAGGATTGGGGTAATTAAACCCCCTCAGCTTAAGCAATGCCCTATCGCTTTCGCTCGGGCAAGATCTCAAGTATCCTAATATTATTCAGTTAAATTCTGTATTTATACTTTTCGGTTGGGGTGAGCAAAACATTAAACTTAACACTCTCCTACTCTTTCAATTTTTATTTTATGATTAACATTGTAAATTGAAAACTCTTACCCTCTTTTAATAATTAGCATATTAATAAATATCAGTGAAATCAAGAAAATCTTTAGATTTTCTGTATGCTCAGAAATCTGAATTTATGAAGATTTCTGACATCTTCGAGTATGAGGTGAGTAAAAGAATTTTTAGTAAAAGAGATAAAATAAGAAAATGCTTTTAGGAATAGAAGATTTGGTAAGAATAGGTTGAGCAGAGTATAGATAAATTAAAAATGAGTCAATCAAAAAACAAATTAAGATGGTGTTTTTTGGATAACTATAAACGAACAACAAGACA
>JBBSXH010000068.1:0-6573 GCA_038045865.1 Nanobdellota archaeon | reverse complement strand
TTTTGCCTTCTCTTCTATAGGAAGAGAAATTACACATTCAGAATTCATTGCTTTTTTATTATTTGATTTTTCCTGTCTTATTTTTGTTAATATCTCAACAAAGAAATCAAATCCATCTGTTTTTCCAATCTTATCTGCTTTAGGCCATTCACTTATATGAATACTTTCGGTCTTCTCTGTTTTCTTAAAATATTCTAAATACAAATGTTCTGTGATAAAAGGCATTATAGGAGCAATTAATTTCAACAGAGTTAATAAAGAAGTATACAAAACATATTGAGCAGAATCTTTTCCTTTCTTATTATTGTAAATCCTTTTTTTAACAATTTCTAAATAATTATCACAAAACATACTCCAAAAGAATTTTTCAACATCTTGTTTTGCTTTTGAATATTCATAATTTTCAAAAGAGGATGTACAGTCTTTAACAAGTTCATTTAATTTATTCAAGAATAATTCATCTATTTTCTCAAGCTTAGCAGGCTTCTTGAATTTATAATCTTTTAGATTCATAAATACAAAATTAGTTGCATTCCATAATTTTGTTTCAAGTTTTTTTCCAGTCAAAATATCTTTTTCTTGATAATCTAAATCTTCTCCTAATTTCGAACCAGCAGCCCAAAATCTTAAAGCATCAGCACTAAATTTTTCAATAACTTCCTGAGGAGCAATAACATTTCCTTTTGACTTGCTCATTTTTTCTCCGCTCATGGTTACAAATCCTGAAATAATTACATTTTCCCAAGGTAATTTATTTTCATGCAAAAGAGATTTTACTATTGTATAAAACAACCAAGTCCTAATAATATCATGTGCCTGAGGTCTTAATGAAAATGGAATTTTCACTTTATTATCAACAAGAGAACTAGCAATTTGAGGAGACAATGAAGAAGTTGCCCAAGTATCTAAAACCTTTTGCTCTCCTTTTGCATTTCCACCACATTTAGGGCATTTTTTCTTTGTCTCTAAAGGATCTACGGGTAATTCTTTTTCAGATGGAAAAATAACTTCATTACATTTTTCACATTCCCAAACAGGAATAGGAATACCAAAATGTCTATCTCTAGAAATATTCCAATCCCATTCTAATCCATTAACCCAATTATCATATCTTTTATGCATAAATTCAGGATGCCATTTAATTTTATTTCCTTGTTCAATAAATTTATTTTTTTTGTCTAGTATTTTAATAAACCATTGAGCTGTCGGAAGAAACTCAATTTCAGTTCCACACTTATCATGAGTATTAACTGCATGAGAAATTTGTTTTTGTTCTGTAATTAAATTTTTTGCTTTTAACTCCTCTAATATTAATTTTCTTGCTTCTTTTATTTTCATTCCATCATAAGGCTTTATTTTTAAAGTTCCATTTAAATTTAAAATAATTTTTGGAGTAATTTTATGCCTATTAATTGATTCAGCATCATATTTATCTCCATAAGAACAAATCATTAAAACTCCTGTTCCTTTTTCCATTTCAGCAGATTCATCTGCAATAATAGGAACTTCAAAATTAAATAATGGAACCTTTGCTTTTTTTCCAATCAAAGATTTATATCTTTTATCTTTAGGATTAACAAAAACAGCAACACAAGCACCTAATAATTCAGGTCTTGTTGTAGAAATTAATAAATCCTTTCTATCACAAATAAATTTTATTGTAGTAAATAGGCTAGGTATTTCTTTATCTTCTAATTCTGCTTGAGCAACAGAAGTCTGGCATTCAGGACACCAAAGTGTTGGAAATTCTTTTTTGTAAATCAATCCTTTTTTATAAAGTTCAATAAATGATTTTTGAGATAATTTTCTTGAATTGTTATCAATAGTTGAATAAGAAAGTGAATAGTCTGAAGAAATTCCTAAATTCTTCCACTCTTGTATAAAGTCAGGAGTAATTTCTTTTAATGTCTTTAAACATAAATTAATGAAATCTTCTCTTTTCATAGACTTACTTTTAACATTTTTTGTCTTTTCTATTAATCTTTCAGTAGGTAATCCATTATCATCTGTTCCAAATGGATAAACAACATTATCTCCAAGCATTCTATGAAATCTAACAATAAAGTCCTGTTGAGAATATGAAAAAGCATGTCCTATATGCATTTTTCCAGAAACAGTTGGAGGAGGATTATCAATAGAAAAAATCTTTGATTTTTTAGAAGCATCAAATTTAAATATCTTTTTTTGTTCCCAAAACTTCTTTATTTGATTTTCAACTTCTTTTGAATTATAGTTTGCCATAACAGCTTTAGGAAGCATTATGTTTTAAACATTTTGATTTGCAAATCTCAAGAAATTGCAAAGAAGTTATAAAACTATCTTTTTCTAAAATAAAAAAAAGCTCCAGCAATTCCAACAGCAAATAAAATTGCTCCAATAATATTTGAAGTTGAATTTGTCATGTTGCCAATTACATTTCCAGTTAGGTTAGGTGATAAAAAAAATATACCTCCAATTAAACCAACAATTGAAGCCGTCATAGTAGTGTTTTCTAATCCGTGCCACTTTCCTTTTACAACTTTTCTTAATCTGTCAGCATTTTTTTGACATCTATCTGCCCTTTGTTTATACATGGGTCCAAATTTAGAAAGTACCTCAGAATCTGAGTAATGTTCTGCACTGTAATCCTCTGCGCAGCTATTATATAACCTAGCGGCTTCTCTATAATTACTTATAGCTTTTCTTATCTCTCCAGTTGAAACCCTTAGTTTAGCTGCACTTACATAATCCGCATCTTTTTCAAAAGAATAAGCCTTATTTTTTAAGAAAACAATCTCTTTTTCAGCTAATCTTTTCCGTCTTCTTGGATTCATATAAAACTAAACAAATCATTCTTTAAAAAGTTTTGTTTTTAGAATCCTTAACTAGTTTAGTTTTGGATTTTGTGTATAGCCTCTTATGGACACTTAATGCATCAGAAAATTTAATCCACAACCTTTAATAATTCTTCGGAATTATTAAGGCTTTCCAAATACATTTGGAAACCTTTAAAAACAATCCCATATTTTAAATCTTATGGCTAATCAAGGATTAAGTATGCCTTCATCAGGTGGAGGATTAATGAGGTACAATGAAGAGTACAAAAGTAAATTTATGCTAAAACCTTCTTCGGTGGTATTGTTCATAATCTTGCTTATTGTTGCATCTGTAGTTCTTAAAATCTTTTTTCCATTAAAATGAAATTACAAGAAATAGCAAATTCAATAGCTGTTGGAATGACCAGTGCTATTTTAACCTTAACAATTAGTGGTCCTGTTCCAAGAATATATCAAGAAAAAAATAAACCAGCATATGTTTGTATTTTCAATCAACAAGCAACTTTGCCCCAAAGAGATGAATTAGAATCAAGTAAACAAATAAATTATAAAAAATAATATGTTCCCAAACCTAGATCCTAAAAAAATGCAGGCAGTTATGAAGCAAATGGGAATATCTCAAAATGAAATTAATGCAAAAAGAGTTATTATTGAAACAAGTGAAAAAAAAATAATTATTGAAAACCCTTCTGTAACAAAAATCAAGATGCAAGGACAAGAAAGTTTTCAAATTACAGGAGAGATTTTAGAAGAAGAAACAGGAAGTGATACTAGTATAGAAGAAGATGTTAAGACAATAATGGAAAAAACAGGTTGTTCTGAAAGCCAAGCAAAAAAAGCATTAGAAGAAACAGAAGGCGATTTAACTGAGGCGATTTTGACTTTGAGTTAAAATGATTGATTTTATATAAATTAAGCAAAACAAGTTTTAAGCTTAATTTATTTTTACTTTTAATAATTGTTAATCATACTCGCTTTGGCTTTAATTCATTCAAACTTTAAAGATAATTTTTTAAGCTCTGAAAATGACTAAACATAAAGATTGAGATATAACATTATCAATAGGTAAACAAGACTTAGGTTAGCGAAGCCACCTAAGTCAAGATAGAATACTACATTTATTCTACTACACATATTTTTATAAGATTTATTCTCTTAATCTTCAATAAGAAGATTAAATAACTTCATGGAAAAATTTCAAGAAAATCTGCGAGAAGCAATTAGAGCAATGCAAATAGCAGACCATATGGCTTATGTAACTTTCCCACTTGTAAATGAACAAAGATTACTTCTAAAGATATTTGATGAAATACATAAATCAATTCTCTTATCAATAACTGCGCTATTAAATTATGAATGCCTGCACAAAAATATTAACATTTATACAGATAATCAAGAAAACTTAAAAACTTTTCAAAAATGCGCCAAGCAATACAATATTTCAGACCAACAAATTAAGACAATAATGGAAATAATAGAATTAAATATAGAACACAAAGCAAGTTCTATGGAATTTGTAAGAAAAGATAAAATAGTTATTCTTTCAGATAATCTTAGAACAAGAACATTAGGAATACAAAAAATTAAAGAATATCTACTTCTTGCAAAAGAACTTTTAATGAAAGTTAATTTGAAGACAAAAGAATAATCTTCTCAAAAGGAATTGTAACATTAATTTGGCTTCTTAGATAGGTTTTAAAAAGTTATAAATCTTGTTTTCCTCATGGAAAAAGAAAAAGACCTTACTTTAAAAGTCTCTGAAAATATGATAAAAGAATGTATAACTGATTTATACATTAATCCTAAAAAATCTATGATTAAATGGTCTAGAATAACCAATCAAACAGCACAAGGAAAATTTGCATATCCAAGCCAACATTTAGCTTCTTTGATTACTAAAACAAAGGGTTGTGGAAGTGCTGCTAGGGGAGACGATTTAGCCGATGGTTCAGAAGTTAAATCTTGCACAAGAGCAGACCAATTACAAACTTGTAAAAAATGCTATACTAATGTTTTACCTTGGGAAGAAAAATGTTCAAATTGTGGTTCTAAAGAAATAAGTAAAGATACTAGTTCTCACTGGATTTTCTTAATTAAAACTGATTATGAATTAGATTTATTATTAAATAAAGTTCCTAGAATAATAACCATATTATTTGATAAAGAAAAATTTACATCTGAAAAAATAAGGATAAGAGCTTGGACAATAGACCCAAAACAAAAATATGTAAGAGCATTTTTTACAGACTATTATGAGAATAATTTTAAACTAAAGACAGGAAAGGGAGATACACCTGCTCCGTGTAATCTTCACCCATTAAAATATGACTTTTTTATGATGGAACCAAAACTTATATTTGTAACTGAAATAGATTTAAAAAATATAACGATAAAATTTTGGAATTTAAAAAATCCAAAAGAACAACCTATGCCAACTAGTTTGTTAAGTAAAGATAAATTAATAGAAATATTTGGAGAAGAAATAATAAAAATGAATAGGAGCGAAATTTATAAGAAATATCCTATTGTGCCTATTAAGAATTTTGAAAAGTTAGAAATGAAAATTAAGAAATTAAAATCTTATAAAGAAAAATATCAAAGAAGATAATTAAATCTTTTTTTGAATCTCCTTTAATCTCTTTTTAGCATAATCACAATATTTTTTATCTACTTCAATACCTATAAATTTTCTATTAAGTTGTCTTGAAGCAACAGCAGTGCTTCCGCTTCCTAGAAACGGGTCTAATACTATCATGCCTTCATTACTACTTGCTTTAATTAATCGTTCTATTAATGGAATTGGTTTTTGTGTTGAGTGTTCTCTATCTTCCTTATAAAAATTAATATCTGTCCAAACATCAGTAAAACCCATTTGAGGATTAAATGTAAAATTAACTTCGGAATAATCCATTTTAAACTTAAGAATCTCTTGTAGTCTACCCCACATTTCTTTAGTAGGTATTTGTGCTAAAATATTTTCTCCAGTATATAATGACCACAAACCTCCACCATTTGATTTTACTTCCATTTTATCATTTATTTCTTTTGCTGTTAAACCAACTTCTTTCTGTCTTTCTTTTAAAAATTTCTTTATATTAGGTTGATTATTTTTAACAAAAAAGAAAATGCTTTCGGTTGTTGTTGGAAACATCTTGTAATTTCTCGTTGCTCTTCCACTTATTGCCCTCATGCCCTTGTCTACGATAATCTGTTGTCTAAAAACAAAGCCATATTTTTCAGCAATAGGTAATATCTTTGAAAGAATTTTAACATAACCAAATAACCAAAAACAACAATTAGTTTTAACAACTCTTGAAAGTTCTTTAATCCATTTTTCTACCCACCCTATATAATCTTCTTCAGTTCTCCACTTAAAATCCCATTCTTCATTAATTGTTTTAAAATAAGGAGGGTCTGCAATTACTAAATCTACTGATTTTTCTGGTAATTGTGGTAAAATTTCTAAACAATCTCCACAAAGTACTTTATTTACAAACTTCTCTTCAAACTCTTTTGTTTCCATATTACTTATAGATTTAAATAGATGAACCATTTTAAATGCTTTTGTTTCAAGTGTTCCTAACTTAACAACTTCTTCGCTGTTGCAATGAAGACATTTTATTTTTTTGTTTTCCATTTATCTTTACTTTATATAGTTATACTATATATAGTAATATACCTTTATAAATCTTTCTTTTGTAAGATACTGTAAAATAAACGTCACATTTATATAGCAAATTATCTTTACATTTTGGAA
>JBBSXH010000067.1:0-1836 GCA_038045865.1 Nanobdellota archaeon | reverse complement strand
TAAACTATCACTAAACTTTATCTTCACTTTCTCTCCCCAATATCCTCTCAAGATATTTCAGGAAATCTCTTCAACATTGCTTTTTTCCCTCTTTTTACTTACTCTCACCTGCTTCTGAAAACTTCACACCTACTCTAAACTTTCACACTCTTCTTATCGTCCTTAAACATTACTAACCCGGGAAGAGGACTTCAGATAGTTAATTGCTATTTAACAACCATTTATAAACACTTGTTAAATAGCAAAGAAAGGTTTATAAATCTAGAAAGCTGGTAGATATCATGGAAAAAACAAAATTGTATGAGCTTTTGAATGAACAACAGGAATTATTCAATAAAAGGGAAGAACTGATTGAAAGAGAAATCTCTATTGAACCTTATTTAAAAGGGAATGAAATTGTAATCATAACAGGCATAAGAAGATGTGGAAAAAGCACTTTATTAAAAATTATCTCTAATAAGATTAATAAAAAAAAGATTTATATCAATTTTGATGATGTTAGATTTACAGACTTTAAAATTGAAAATTTTCAAGACATAGAAAACTTTGCTAAAGAATTACATAGCATTGAATCTGAGATTGTATTTTTCTTTGATGAAATACAAAATGTGCCCTCTTGGGAAAGATGGGTAAATAATCTTTTTGCTAAAAAAATAAAGGTTTTTGTAACTGGCTCAAATTCAAGTTTATTAAGCTCAGAAATTTCAACATTTTTAACAGGAAGAAATAAAGTTCTAAAGTTATATCCTTTTTCATTTAAAGAATTTCTAAGATTTAAAGATATTGCAGAAAATCCAAAAACATCTAATGAAAGAATAACTTTAATGAATGCCTTTGAGGAGTATTTTGAAAAAGGAGGCTTTCCTCTAGTCATAAAAAATAATGATTTGGAATTATCTAAACAATATTTTGAGGATATACTTAACAAAGACATAATTAGGAGATATAATATTAAAAAAACAAAAGAAATTAAAGATCTTATCTTATATCTTTTTTCAAATGTTGGAAGTATTTATTCTTATTCTACATTAAAAACAGTTTCAGGGATAAAGAGTTTAAGCATGATAAAAAATTACATTGAATACATGAAAGGGGTTTTTCTTGCTTCAACTATTAATAGGTTTGATTATTCACTAAAAAAACAAAAAGTTTCTTCATCTAAATTTTATGTTTTAGATAATAGTTTTCTTAAAACAGTTGCATTTAATTTCATAGAGAATAGGGGGCAAAGATTAGAAAATTTGGTTTTTGTAGAATTACTCAAAAGAGATTTTGAAGTTTATTATCATCTAGATAAAAAAGAATGTGATTTTATTGTTAAAAAGGGGTTAAAAATAACTCAGGCAATTCAGGTTTGTCTGAATTTAGAAAACCCTATGACTAAGAAAAGAGAAATTGAGGGGCTTTTAGAAGCTCTGCAAAAATATAATCTTAAAGAAGGAATTATCCTTACCTTAGACAAAGAAAGTGAAGAAAACATAAGTGGTAAAAAGATAATTATAATGCCTGTTTGGAAATGGCTTTTGGAAGGAAAATAAAGGTGGATGTCTTGTTGCGCGGAGGATAGTTTTACCAATAAGCATATTTATGTTTGAAGGCCTTAGCGCCGGTATTTTCTTCAACATTTGATCGATAGTTCCAATTAAAACGGGCGAAAGATCGCCCCTGTATACCCTCGACGATTTGGGTGGCTCTCGAACAATACGTGATAAAGTTGCAATTAGATCCTCTTTATTTTTGGCAAGGGGATGCTGCCCAGCGGCATATTCGTAAACAGTCAACGCTGCTGCATACATGTCACTTCTAAAATCCAGGGACTCTCGGAATCCAGGTTGC
>JBBSXH010000066.1:0-6887 GCA_038045865.1 Nanobdellota archaeon | reverse complement strand
AAAGGAGTTTGGGACATTGAATTCCATTCAAGTATTTTGATTTAGAAAGAATCTTCTGAAAAGATGTGGCCATCTTTTTATGAACATACTCTCATTTTTAATTATTTGGGTTTATCATTTAACCCCCAACTAATCTCTTAATTGTCACAAAACTCCCTCAAACAATAAAGCTTATAACCTTGGAACATTATAATCATATAACGAGTAAGTCCTATTGAAAGAATGACGGCTCAGGATTGAGCTCAGGACAAGTAGATAGGGTTCGTTACATATAATTTTAGTTTAGGGTTTAAAATTCATATCCTCTGAATTATCTAAAGTTAACAACCAAAAACTCTTTAAACAACAGATATTTAATATTTAAATGAAAATAAGAAGTATTATTGCTAGCTTGAATATGAATGAATTTAGCTTTAGCCAGCAAAAATATTATTACCCTTTCAAATAATTTTCAAACATTTCTATTTATTCGTGAGCATTATTTTTTAAGAAATTATTTTTTGAATATATTCTTTCTCCCTGTAGCATAATAGTAATGTCCTCGGCTGTAGCCCGAGTTAATTGGGTGCAATCCCCAACAGGGAGACTTTGGAACAGTAGTTAACCGGAATAACACCACACTGAAGCTGTGGAGTAGGCAGTTCAATTCTGCCCTGTTCCATTTTTATGAAGATTTTAATCTATTTGTTGGATTTTAAGTTCTGTTTTCTATTTACAAAAATCTTTTTCCCCACTTTGTTCCTCCTCCCCCTGCTGTTAATATTTACATGATATCAACAATCTAAAGTAATTTGGTTAGACTTGTCTTCCAAATTTAAGATAAGTTTTTTAAACTATTTTAAAATCAATTCTTGTTTAATTATAGATTGTTAATTGATTTTAAATTCCATCACCCTTGAATCAGGCGATAAAAGATAAACTTTATCGGTTTTACTTCTTAAACCACGATAGATTTTTTGCAAAAGCTCGCGGCGAGCTTTATCCATGTAGAAACTGCTGTAATTCTGGGGGTTTGTTTTCTTTAGAATCTTCCAAAAGATACCTGAGATATTTGGGTATGGGAACCTTGTGATAACAATACTATTGCAAATGTCTCCTGGAAAGTCTGCTCCCCTACTGCACTTAGTTGTAAACAAAATGTCCATCTTCTTGCTCTTAAACTCATTAATTCTTTTGCCTAATGGGTCATTTACTTGTTCTTCTATTAATTCTCTTTGTGTTGGCAAGTTGTTGATTGAAAATTTGGCTTTTTCATTTTCTGTTGGTAAGTCTGAAAATGAATTAACATGAACAAGAATTGGTTTTTTTGCACAATCAATTGTTTTTGAAAGAGCTGTGAGATATTTTTCTCTCTGACTATGATTTGAATTAAAACTTGCATAACTACAATTCATTTCATAACCTGTCTTTAAGTAGATTAATTCACCAAGGGGTTTTGTTTCTGCTTCAATTATCTTGAATTTATCTAATCCAAATATATTTTTTAAAACATTTTCAGAATGAATTGTACCGCTCATTAGAACAAAAACCTTGTTTTTTTCAACCAGTTCTTTGAACTTTTTTGCAAGATTTGTTGTGACTAATTGTATGATTATATCACTGTCTTTTTTTTCTATTGAAAAAAATGTTTCATCTATAAAATCATAGAATATTCTTGCAACTTCATCAAGATGAAATAAATAATTAGATTCATCAGATTCAATAGTATCTAATAATTCTGTGTTTTCCAGTACAGCAGTTAATAATTCTTCAATTAGAGTGTCTTCAATTTTAAGGGGTTCATTGGTTGGTTCTTTATACTTAATCTTCAGAGTATTTGTTATATCAATTAGCTTACTAATTGTTTTTTGAGATTCTGAATTTTCTGGAAAAATAGTGTTTAAAGAAAATAATAGTCTTGTGAGATTTATTTGTTCTTTTTCTGCAAAACTATCCAAGAATTCATCACATTCATCAATTATTTCAATATCTGTTGCTGGTTTTCTGTCCATTGCATTTTCGATCTTATATTTCATGCTATTAAAAATTAACACATCTGCATTAGCATATGCTTCATACTGGTCATAAAAACCACAACCAGATTTTCTTTGATAAAAAATAAAATCCTTGTTATTTACTGCTTTATATTTTATTTTTTTAGAATCCTTGAATTTTCTCATTTCAAAATCATCAGGAAGTATTGGAGAATAATAAGGGCAAATAGGAGCAATAGTCATTCTTTTAATATCTTTAATTGATTCAAAATTAGAAAATTTTACTTCTTGGTTTTGTTTAATATAATCTTTAATTATATGAAGGTTTTTTTCTTTTATTTCTATTGTGCATGGCAAGAAATGATTATCACAAGTGTCTTTATGTTTTGGAATTTGTGGTCTTTCTATGCTTTTGAAAATATCACTTAGTTTAGTATTTTTTTCTGTATAATATTTTTGCAAATCTATTTTTTCATCACCAAACTCAGTTAAAAATCTGCATTTGAAATTTTGCCTTCCAACTATTGGACTTATTTTTAATTTTCTCCCATTATGCATAACATATTTATTTCCTGTATAATCTTTAGTATATTGTTCTTGCAAGGATTTTATTGGGACAACAATAGAAGCCCTGCCTAATTTTCTTGCAATATTTAGGGCAAGCGCAGATTTTCCACTTCCACAGACACCTTTTATAAAAATTATATTATTTCCTTGTTTGATTGAATCCAGAACTTCTCTAATAACATCTTCCTGAGATTTACCATTAGAAAAAACCAGGGGTTTTAATTCTTTTTCGTCTTCATATAAGTTCCACATGTTGTTAGTTAAAAACATCACAATATTTCCTAAAACCACACCACCTGCATAATGCTCCTGGGTTTGGTTCAAAATTTCTTGTAGATTCTATTTTATTGATTAATTCTATTGTTTGTTTTTTTAATTGTTCTAATTGTTCATCTGTTCTCTTTGAAACAATTTTTTTATTAAAAGCAAGAAAATGCCAGATTAGATGAACATCTGAAACATTATCAAAGCTTTGTTTTATTCCTAAAGAATATAGTGCTAATTGCCTGTCTTTGTCAAGTTCTTCTTGTGTTTTCATAGAATTTCCTGTTTTATAATCATGAATTTCAAAAATATTTGTATCTTTATCATGAACAAGCCTGTCAATATATCCTTGCAGTTGGTATTTTCCTTCATTGTCCAGATTAATTGTAATCTTTTTTTCTGTGGCTATTGTATTATCTTTAAATGGAGAGTGTTTTAGATAATAATCAATAAGAAATTTTATTCCTTGATTAAAATAATGTTCAGGAGAATATTCTTCTTTTACGATTTTTATTTTACTATTAAACTCCTTATTCCAAGATTCAATATAAAATTCAATTATTCTATCAAGTTGTAATTCTTGCCTGTTGGGAAGATTATAAATCCATTCTAATGTTTCATGGATTTTATTTCCTAGAAAACCTTCTATTGTCTCTTTCATTTCTGGTTCTAAATATTCAATATATTGAAATTTAAACTTGAGAGCACATTGTTCAAATGTAGACAGGCGGGAATGAGAGTAAATTACCATCTTTATTGTTAATTAACCTATAACTATGATTATAAAAGAGTTTCTATGATAAATCAGATAGATTTATTAAATAATTTTTCCTGATTTCAGCATGGTTTTGCAGTATAAACTTAAAAAAGAGATTAGATGGAAAAAATATCTTGGAAAAAGTAAGTTAAAATCATCTACAAGCAGGTATGATTTTAGATTATTAAGCGAGGATAAAAAAAAGGTTCTTGTGGATAAAGGGAATTATGAAAAGGTTATGAAGAGATTCAGGCAGATTGAGTTCTTTAAACATAGGAAGTGAAAAATAAAAAAATGTTAATAAAATAATTAATAAAAAATAGAAAATTATGCTTAAACAAATTAATTTTAATTTATTTTAAAATACTGCTTTTACTCCTTCAAAATTACTTGTAACCACTTTGTAGATTTCTTGTTTTTAAATACACAACTACTTGAAAGATATATTTTAATTTATGATGTCTATATTTAAAGAAAAAAGAGTTTTATATTACAAGGAGGTAAAAATGATATTTGAAATTTCATTTGTAATGGTTGGAGGGATAAATTTTGGATTAGAAAAATCTTGGGGAGTTGTAGAAGAATTACTTAAAAAATATCCTTATGCAACCTGGACAAAAATAGTAAACTGGAAAAGGGGTAAAGGAAAATATATTATTGAGATTAATGAATAAAAATTAGTAGTTTTCTTCAAATACTTCATAATATGCCTGAGGATGTTTACATGCAGGGCAATTTTCAGGAGCTTCTTTTCCTTCATGAACATAACCACAATTTCTACATTTCCATTTTACAACAACAGATTTTTTAAAAACTTGATTTGTTTTTACATTAACTAATAATTTCCTATATCTTTTTTCATGTTGTTCTTCTACTTCAGCAATTTCTTTAAAAGAATCTGCAATTTCTTTAAATCCCTCTTTTCTTGCGATTTTTTCAAAATTAGGATATAATTTTCCCCATTCTTCTTTTTCTCCATTTGCTGCAGCCAATAGATTTTCAGCAGTTGTTCCTATTCTTCCTGCAGGATATATTGCAGTAATCTCTAAAGGCTCTCCAATCTCATTTAAATGTTTAAAGAATACTTTTGCATGTTCTTTTTCATTTTCAGCAGTTTCTAGAAAGATTGCTGAGATTTGTTCAAATCCTGCTTTTTTTGCTTCACTTGCAAAATAAGTATATCTATTTCTTGCCTGGCTCTCGCCTGCAAATGCTTTAAGCAAACTTTTTTCTGTTTCACTTCCTTTAAGTTTCATGATAATTTTAAGAATAAGAAGTATTTAAATTTTTATTTATTAACTTTCCACAAGCCATGAAGATTACAATATTCTCTTGCTGATTTTACTTTAAAACAAAATTCTGCTTCTGGTTTTTGGTTGGGTTTTAAAAATATTTTTGAAACTTCTCCTTTCTCTCCTGTTGCCTCAATCCATTCAATATAATGCTCTTCTATCATTGGATGAGGAACACTTCCAACAATTACTTTATTTCCTTTTATTACTGGAATATGTTTTTCTTTTGCAGCATCAACAGAATTTTCTTTTTGTAATTCCATAGGTTGTCCACAACAAACCAGAGCATCAGCTCCTTCGTGCAAAACTTCAATTATGTTTCCGCATATTTCACATTTCCAAACTTGGTTTCTTTTGGTCATATTAAAATTAACAGAGAGGAGTATAAATAATTATTGTTAAGGATTTAAATAAATATTATTAAGAGTTTAAAGAATCATAATAATTTCTATAAGAGATTAAATTAGCTGCTTGAACCCAAGCTTGTTTTAGTTCATCGGTTTTTATTTTTGAACCAAGTATTTGCATTTTGGGATTTTGTTTTTTAAAATTCTTTTTAAATTTATGAAATAATCCGCTCTCGTGTCTGTAATGATTATTAAAAATATAATGCGTAGAAGTTAAAAGTTCAAGTTGTTTTTGAGTTTTTATAGGATTTAAAAAATTTTCTTTAACTTCATTTAATATTTGTTTTGTTTTTTTATCAAAACTATATTCTTTTGTTTCTTCATACTCTTTGGGATTCGAAATTATATGATGAAGGTCATAAATCATGTCTGTGGAATAAATATGTTGAAAACTCCATTCAGAAAAACCATATCCTGTTTTAATACCTGCGGCATTTAGAACATACATTGTTGTTTGAAGTCTTCTTTTTTCTTCTTTGCTAGCTAGAGAAAAATTAAATTCTCTTGCTAACATACTTAATAATCCTTTTTCATCTAAACTTACTTTTTTTGACATGAATTAATATTTGAATAACAATATAAAAAGATTATTGTGATTAAAGAAAAAATATTTTGTAAATTTACAAATCATCCAAAGGATTTTTTATATTTTTTAATTGCTCGTTTGAGATATGAGTATAGAGGGTTGTCGTGGTTATACTGCTATGCCCAAGAATTTCTTGAATCTTTCTCAGATCAACTCCTGCATCTAACAAATGTGTTGCAAAGCTATGTCTTAATGTGTGTGGATGAACATCTTTATTTATCCCTGCTTTTGCTGCTGCTTTTTGAACTATTTTTTGGATATTTCTTGTTGTTAAAGCTGTATTTTTTGAGAATAAATATTTCCAGTCTAGATTTTTTTCTGCAAACTTTTTAAGTTTTTTTGAGAGTTTTTGAGAAATAAAAAACATTCTATCTTTTTTTCCTTTTCCTGCTCTAACCCAGCCAGTATTTTCATCTAAATTTAAATCAACAGGCTTTAGATTAACAATTTCGCTTACTCTTAATCCTGAAGAATACAACAACTGAAGCATTAGATTACTTTTAAAATTTTCACAGGCTTCAAATAATTTTAAAACTTCTTGTTTTGAAAGAACTACAGGAATTTTATTTTCTTTTTTTGGTCTCTTGATACCGAGAGTTGGATCTTTATTTAAAATATTTGAATAAGCAAATCTTATTGAAGCTAAACAGAGAATATTTGATGCAGAAGCCCTATTAGACATTTTATCTGCAAGAAAATATTTTACATCCTGCTGTTCAATATTTGTTGGTTCTTTATTAGCATGTTCTAAAAGTTCTTGATTAAATTCAATATAATTTCTCAGAGTATAAGGAGACATTTTAGAAATTTTAATTTCTGTTTCAAGTCGCTTGAGAAATTCTTGTTTGTTCATTTTAAATTTTATATCCTATCCTTTTGAGCAAATTTATCGCTTTATTTTTAGTATTCCAAACATTTAAAAAATCGTTTAAAAGTTCTTTGTTAATTGAAAAACCTTTTAATAGTTTTAAATCATTAATATCCTTTTCTCTACCCATACTCGCTTTTTGAGCAACCAATTCTTCAATAGAAGTAATATAA
>JBBSXH010000065.1:0-5187 GCA_038045865.1 Nanobdellota archaeon | reverse complement strand
TAGTTTTGAAACGAATTATGGTACAAAAATTAATTATACTTTTCCTGAAAATACGCCACAACAGGCAATTGTGGATTTTACAAAGAATAATGTGGGGCAACAAGCAGAGATAAGAATAGAAAATATACAGAGTGCTTATCTGAAAGTATTTAATATAAAGGTACAGTGAACATGACGAATAAATTTAAAATCGAGAAAAAAGTAATTTGTTCCAAGTGTGGTAAATTAATACAATCATATATGGATGATGCTTTTAATCCACAATGGACTGATATTTCGCCGTATAGGGGAAGAGTACTGCATTTATGTAATGAATGCATTCCAGAGCCTCCTGATTTTACAAAAAGAGATGAGGAGGAAAAGGAAAATATTTTAAAATTAAAAAATTTATTTAATACATTATTAAACGCATATTACGATTCTCAAAAATTAGTATTAGATGAAGCATGTATTAGTTCTGAAGAATTGATAGAAGAAGTTAATGAATATAAAAATGAACTTAACAAGTTATTAAAATTACTTAAAAAGGAATGATAATTATGAGAAAATATAAATATATAACGCACTTACATAAAGGAGCCGGTGTATCATTGATAGTTAGATTGATTAACAGAACTTATAAAAATAGAAATCAAATATATGCTTTTTCTACTCCTTCTTATTATCAAGAACTTACGCAATTAACAGTAGAAACTGATACAAAAGCAAATATGAAAAAAGTATTAAAATTTCTTATTGATTATCGTATGGCAGACTCTGTAGAGGAATCTCTATATTATGTATATAATATAGATAATAATGAACGAGCGTTTAGATAAAATAAGGAAAATTTAATGAGTGACGGTATAGATGATTTGGATGATTTTTTTAATAGGCTTTAAAGAAGAATTTTCAAAATGAAAGAAAAGATTAAATTAACGCAAGAACAAAATATCGAGCAACTTGTTAAATTCTCAAAAATGGATTTAGTCTTAAAGATTGGATTATTAACAGTTGGTTCGATTGCGCTGTATTATGGTTATATTTATGGGACGGAGAAAATGGTAGAGATTCAAGCACAAATCGAGGAATATAAAAAGAGATTGGCTAAATTACCTTTTGTCGGATCATCGTTTAAGGAGAGTTAAAAATGAATAGTTTTGTTAAATCTATAAAATTTATAAATCAACATAAACCAAACAATAGAAAGATTGAAATTAAAATGTCGAGCGGTTCTGTGATAAAAATAGAACCTTGTCATGAATCTTGGGAGCAATATGGTGGTTACCAAGAGGAATTATACTTAACCATGCCGATTGCTGAACTACACAATGGATGGCTTCACGGAGAAGATTAAATAGACAAAAAATGTTAGGAAAAACTCGGTAAGTTTGCGTCTGGTGCGCCGAGTTGTTTAATTGCTTATGGTAAAGAAAATTCGGATTATCTTGAAAATTGTAAATTAGAAGGTAAATTTATAAGATTAAAATAAAACATGAATATTATTCTTCCGTTAAGATTTTTAAAGCCTACAAGGATAAGTTTACCAAAAACGTGTAAAACCGTATCGGAAACTAAAAAGGTAGTAATTAAAGAATTGAAAGATAAACAAGACATGCTTATTGATTCTGGTGCAGTCCTGGTCGCAAAGATAGATATGGATAATAATATGGTACTTTTGGTGTGGCACATGATAAACGATGGTGTGTGCGAAGTTGATTTTAGGGTTAAGATGAATAAAAATGTAATATGAAAAAGAAAACTATCAAAGAATGTAAACATCCATACACAAGGCTGTATAGTAGCATAATCGAGAATTATATTGACCCTGAATTGAAAATTTATAAACCGATTACTATATTATGGACAGGTTGTTGTGCTTGTGGCAAGTCTTTGGGTTATAAAATAATCAAAAAACAAAAAAGAATATAAAAAAAGTAAGTTTTAATGGTTAGGCTTAATTATGAAATAGGAGAATTAGATGATTAATAGAAGACGAGGGGAAATATTATCATGAGAACACATGGATATAGTAGAAATTTTTTTGAGAAGGCGGGAAAAAAAGAAGACGAACAAAACGAGGTATATTTGATTAAGGGAGATATTGAGGAGGTAAGAGCATGTTTAGAGGGCAATGGGTATAAAACAAAAAACGTAATGGATGATATGGTTTTCACGTGGGATGAAAACGGAAAGATTCAGATTACTGGAAGTGAGTTAGGTTCGTTTGAAATCGAAAGCGAAAACTGTCCTGATTGTGGTCAGGAATATGAATATCGGAAACAAACACCAGACGAAAGGGAAGCAACAAATAAAGAAATTGAGAAATTGATGAAAAAATGAAAGAAATTACAATTAAAACGGAGCAGCTCGCTTGCCCTATTAGAAAATTTATTAATTAAAATGAATTTGTTAATGTTTATTTTTGACAATTTTTAAAAGAAAGGAATCGGCAATGAATATAGCGTTAACGTTTGAAAACAAAAACATGACAGATATAATTAATAAAACAATTAATTTATCAGCTAAAACAAATACTTCGACAATCTTGGAAGATTTAATTAAGTTTTGCAAAGAAATATCGCCATTGATAGAACCTATGGTTAAGCAATATTTTAATTTTATTAATTCTAACACTGAAAACAAACCTAATAAAACTAATGAACAATTAGCAGTGGAAGAATTATATAAAATAATATCCTTTTGTGGAATTGATTTTGTTAAGGAGCAAGTTGAACTTTTCGAGAAAACAGAAGAAAATTTTAAAGATGTTATGAGAAGTAAAACAAAAGTTTAAAAGTATAATAAAATTATAAAATTTAATTAACTTTTTTTAAAGGAGAAGAATCATGGCAAACGATGATGTGATTAATGGTTTTTTGGGCGAGATTGGATTTGGTTTTAGTAAAATTGTGGATAAAGTAAAAGAAACCGCAACGAAAGTGTCTGAGGGTGCGAAGGAATTATCACCACAGTATCAAGTAGCCAAAACAGCAATGAGTCAATTCAAAGGAAGTGATACTAAAACGGTTCAGACCACGACTCCTTCTGGTAGAACAATTTCGAGACGTATTCCTGTTAGTTCTGGGACTGCAATTCCAACGACAAAATCAACATATAAGAAAAAAGAAGGAATTGTAAGCGTAGTGTCCAAAATGTTAAGGAGAAAAATTTTCAAAATACCGGTGGGGTTTTGGATTGGCGGATTAGTCGTTGGTGTTCCAATGGTTCGCAAAGCAATGAGAAAATAAGAAAAAAAGGGGCAAAGGGCAGTTCTGTAATTAAAATACATGGCAAATCGCCACAATTTATTTTCATAAAGCTGAAACTGTCCGCCCCTTCCTCCCCTATAGTTTATCTGATAAAAAATAATTTAAAAATCTTCTTGACTTAAATTTTTTTTGTGATATAGTGTGATACAGTGAATCACATAAAAAGAAAAAGAATAATAAAGTAGATGGAAACTTGTGACAAAATAATATTTGGGAAGAAAATTATAAAATATCTTTCTTCGACTTGTATCGGAGAAAGTGGTCAATCTCATTATAATATTTGTAAATATGTATTTGGCGGGTATACGCAGTATAGTAGTCAATATGCTAGTAAAGTTTTATCATACCTTAAACGTAAAAAATTAGTAAATTATGAACCATATACTCGTGTATGGTATCTCATATAAAATAAATTAAATTTTTTTCTTGACTGTGTGATTCAATGTGATACAGTGAATCACACAGATATAAAATTAATATAAAGGAGATTGCGAAATGAATAATATGAATATACCAGAAAAAGAACAGAAAATTGCAGCTAAGCGTAGAAAGAGAATTGAACAATTCGTTGGAAGATTGAAAAGGATTACAAATAAATGGAAATGATTACCTGCCCAAATTGTCAAACGAAAGTTACGGAGGAAGAAATATATCCTAGCTTTTGTACCGATTCTCTTTTGTGCTGCAAATTCTGCAAAGGGAAAAGCAAACATAAAGTTATTTCGGGTGCTGACCCGGCATTGGTTTTTTTAGAAATGCAAGAAAAGATTCAATTAAAAAAGAGATAATCGGATAGCTTTTCATCAAACGCAAGGGCGTTTATTTTAAAAGGCCGCACTATTTCGGACGGAAAAATAAATTAAAAAGGAGCATGAAAATGGCAGCAGGCATCATATTTAAGCCAGGAAGTAAATTCGGACATTGTCGAAACGAATGTAAACATATAGATTGTAAAGAAATTAGAAAAGATGGGCTTAAGGGGGGGGGTGTAAAAAAGCAAAGTACCTCAGGGAAATAACACTACCTGCTGAAGCAATTGACTCAGAAAATTTGGATTTAGTAATATGAAAAATAATAAAAAAAAATTAGAACAAATAAGCATAAGAATTGATTCCGATATTCTTGGCGAACTTGATAGACTTGTTTTAAGAGATTACGAAGAAATGAAAAAATTAGGTGTTGAATATGGTCGCCAAGATATTATTAGAAAGGCTTTGAGAAAATTTGTAGAAAAACAGTAAAATATTATGAAAGGAAAAGAAATGGATATTGATTTAAGTAAAAGTCCACAAGAATTAGCAATATTTATTTTACATTTTTAGGAGAATAAAAAAATGAAGAAAATAGAAGGAAAAAAATTAGCAGAAGGTGAAATGACTGGACATGCACACGTTTTAAATAATTCAGAAGTGTTTGAACTTGATAATAGATTGAGAATTTTTAATGGCAATGAACAAAATACACTAACACATCAAGAGCATAAACCAATTGTTATCCCATCCAAAAAAGGAAAATATGTATCAGGCAAAGTCTTAGAATATGACCATTTCACAGAAGAAGCAAAAGAGGTGAAAGATTAAAAAATGAAAATAATTACGAAACTCACAAAAAAACAAGAAGCACAAATGAATAATTGGGCTAAAAAATGGATAGAAATTGGACTGTCCACAGAAGAAGCAAATTGGGAAAACTTCAACAAAGGAGTAAGGTCTTGTTATAATCTTGCTGGATTAAATCCTAATATACCAATAATAAAAGTACAATCGCCTATTGTTGGTGCATTAGCCAGTTCTGTTATAAGATATTTACTATTTAAAAACCATCACGTTGACTCAGCCGTTTACTCAGCCGTTCGCTCAGTCGTTAACTCAGCCGTTGACTCAGCCGTTCGCTCAGTCGTTGGCTCAGCCGTTTACTCAGCCGTTCGCTCAGTCGT
>JBBSXH010000064.1:0-3103 GCA_038045865.1 Nanobdellota archaeon | reverse complement strand
TCAAAATCCAATAACATAACTTTATAAATGAACTTTCTGATAAATAATTATGGGAAATTTTAGAACAAACGATAGACCAGAATACAATAGAGGTTCAGGACGTTCTGGAGGAAGCAGATTTAGTGGAAGGTCTAGTAGAGGTTTTGGAGACAGAGATAGAGGCGATAGAGGAAGAGGAAGAGGTAGAGGATTTGAAGATAGAGGAGCAAGAAGACCTTTAGAAATGAATGATGTAACTTGTGATAAATGTGGAAAAGAATGTCAAGTACCTTTTAGACCAACTGGAGGAAAACCAGTATATTGTTCTGATTGTTTTAGAGCAAGTGGTAATGCACCTGATTCAGGTTCAAGAAATAATTTTTTAAGAAATGATAGACAAAGTCCATCAGGACAATTACAATCAGGAATATCTGCACAACAATTTAATCAACTTAATGAAAAAGTAGACAAAATGCTTGCAATTTTAGAAAGTCTTGAAGTAATAGAAGATGATGAAGAATTAGGAGAGGATTTAGATGATGAAGATACAGATGAAAAAGTTAAAGAAGAATTAGAGGATGATGCAGATGAAGAAGAGGAAGGCGAAGATGAAGATTTAGAAGAAGAAACAGGAAAGAATTCTAAAAAGAAGTAAGTAATTTCTTAATGTTTAATATCTTAATAAGAATCATTTTGAAGATGATATTTTTTAGAGATGAATAATATATTTTAAACTCTTTGAATGATATACATAGCTATTTAGATTTTAATATTATTAAATAAATATCCGTGAAATCTTCGAGCAAGAGGAGAAGATTTAGAATATAAATTAAATAATTCTTTGATTGTTTTTTAAAGCAGATTAATTTATCTTGACAAACTTTAAAAACAATCATTTCTCAAGTATATTACCCCCGGTAGTATAACGGTTATTACAGGCGGCTGTAGACCGCTTGAAGCAGGTTCGACTCCTGCCCGGGGGATTCAAATTTATGTCGACTCCCACTTTAATTGATTTCTACCAAAAAGTTTAAATACCAACTTATATGTATATATATAATATATCTATAAGTATAATACTTATTTGAGACAAAGAAACAAGATGGCACAATTATTAAAAAAACAAACAAGTGAAGGCATACTTTACAATCCTACTCTTAGCTCTGTGCTCATGGTAGAGGAAACAATACAAAAATACAGCCAAGATTGTGGAAAATATCAATTATGGAAAAAACTTCCAAATCGTATGATGTACCAAACTTATTTAGTTGTACTGGACTATCTTCTTGCATCAAATAAAATCATGATAGACAAAGATGGATGTGTTATCTGGACATACAATCCTGAAAGAATAAGAAAAGCAATCTCTAAAGGCCTAATAATTAAATGAAATCTATATTTGTAGCTTTTATCTCTGAAAAAATCAAAAAAGAATTTGAAGAGTTAGAAAAAGGCAAGTTTGAAGACAAAAAACTTTATGAATTTATTTTAAGAGCAATAGATGATTTGAAAAAGAATCCTTTGTGTGGGAAAAAAATTCCTAGAAACCTCTGGCCCGCTGATTATATAAAAAAGTATAATATCACTAATCTTTGGAAGTATAACTTACCTAATGCTTGGAGATTAGTATATACAATTGAAACAAATGAGGTAAAAATTATGAGTTTTATTCTTGAATGGTTTGATCATCCAGAATATGAAAGAAGATTTGGATACTAGTTTATCTGCTTTACCCCTATTCAAATCTGGGGTGTCGTCCATTTTGTACTTACCTGCTAGGGGAATTTTTATTAATCTTCAATATTCTCTATTTTCACCACTTTAGAAATGTATATAAACCCCCAAAATATGTAAATACTCTATGGAAAGCAAATCCAAACAAAGATCTTCACAAAAAGCCTGTTATGGAACTAATGAATGGTCTATAAATTCTGGTATATGCCGTAATTGTAAATGGCAAGAGGATTGCGGCAAGAAAGAAGGGAAGATAAAACATAGATAAATGTGTTAATCTTAAAATTTGATAAAAGTTGTCAATTCTTGCTATGAAATTTTTTTAAAATAATTCCCAACTCTTTAGCAACTTGTCCAATAGAACTTACTTTTCCTTGTTTAACATTTTCCAAAGCGATTTTAATATCTTTAATTTCTTCTTTGTTCAAACTTTGTTTTGTTGTTTTTTTCATAATTAATTACATCAATCTAAATCTCTAAACCCTCAACTCCGCAACATTATTAGTTTCATCAATTTCTTTGATATTATTTTTCTCATCAATTACAATACTTATTTCATTTGAACTTCTTGAATCAAGGTTTATATTAGAAACTGCAAGATTAGTTCCTGCACCAAAAGAAAGATCATCTAGTTCAAACTGCTTAATTATTTTTTTATCTTCAATAACACTTAAACTTACATTTTTAGCCATGATTGTTCCTGAATTTTTAATACTTACATTAAAATCTAAATATCTGCCTTTTTTGACAGCATCAACTTTTTCAAAATATAAATCAGCAAGATTTTCCTGTGAATATAAATTATTTAAATTATCTAATATTGACTGGTCTAATTCTTGATTACAATTTTCTAGATAAGGATACATTAAACTATCTTTATTATCTGAATGTCCAAATCCAAAAACATGTAGAAGTTCGTGTAATTCAACAATTGGCCAATTACATTCTATTGAATTTTTAGGATTTTCATTAAATAAAATAACTCCTTGAGTGATTACATTATATCTTCCTGTCTGTATAATTTCTTTAGCTCCGCCTTCACCTGCAATAAAATAATCTTCTTTTACAGAATGTTTTTCTATTTCAGAGCAACTAACTTCAATATCTGGGTTTTCATTATTTTCATAAAAACTTATTTTATTTACTTTATCACTTAATTCTTTAAATGCACTTAAAGTTTTGTCTTTTTTTTCAACAAGGCAATTAATATCAATTGTGTAAGATATTTCATTATGATTAAACTTCATATTTAGATAAAATTGTTTAACATCTAAAGAGAGATTAGAAACTTCAAGTTTTTGTGGTTCTTTATTAAAAACTGCTTTAAAATTTTCAGGGTTTCCGGGGATATTTTGATAAATAAAATATCCTCCAATTAAGACAATTAATA
>JBBSXH010000063.1:0-7116 GCA_038045865.1 Nanobdellota archaeon | reverse complement strand
TCAGAGCAGTATGGCATAATTTATTATTAATTTATGTGTGAGTGTCCCACTCACGCAGTTTTCTATAAGTTTATATAATTCCTTTTTCTTTGGTTTTATATCCTTATGCTCTTCTCTCATAATTTCAGGAGGTTCTGTAATGCCTGATTTTTCCATTTCAGGAAACAAAACTTCTTCTTCTCTCTGATGATGTTTGTCTGCTTCAACTAAATGTTTTGCTGCAAATCTTAATATTTCAATTTCCATTTTTGCATCTTTAAAATCATTTGCAGAATCAAGTTTTTTTACAGCATTTTTTAATTTATCAACAAAATTAAGTATTTCTTTATGCTCTTCCATCAATGTATGAATTGGGTGTCCTGGTCTTAAATTTAAATCTTTATTCTTAAAATCCTCTTTCATTATTTCTAAATGAACATCACATAATTTTCTCATTTCTTTTCTTGTTGTACCTTCTTTGATTATATCCTGCTCTATTAATGCTAATTCAGTTGGAGAAATATTTTTTAACATGCTCTTTACTTCTTCCTTTACTTTGTCAGAAACCTCTTCTTTTTGAAGTTTTTTTAAAATATTTTTTATCTCTTCTCTTTTATTGTCTTTTGATATTTTTGTTATTTTAAATATCCAATCTTTTGGACCTTGTTTTTCATACTCCCATTTAAATTCTCCATTATGTTCTGCTTGAAACATATAATAAAGAGGTTTTGGTTCATGGTCATTGATTATCCTTAAAATTTCTCCACTCTTTAAAGCATTCCAGTTTTCAAATATTTTTTCATGTCTTTCAAATGGAATTAATTCTCTTAAGTCTAAATTGATTATCTTTGTCATTTTATTTTGGTAGATTTATATACTTAGTATAAAAAAGATACGTTTATATATTTGCAAGTTTCTGAATGTATACTATGAAAAAAGAATGCAGTGTAAGAAAATCAGTTAATTTTTTAGGCAAGAGATGGACTTTGTTAATCTTATTAGAACTATATAAAGGGAAATTAGAATGGAAAAGATTTTCTCAGATTAAGAAAAGTCTTGATAATATAACTCCTAAGATTCTTTCTATGAGATTAAAAGAACTAGAGAGAGAAAAGTTAATAGAAAAAAGAGTTAATGTTGCAGAATTTCCAATAAAATCAGAATATAGATTAACAAGAGCAGGAAAAGATTTTATAAATATTATAAAGAATATTAAAAAATGGAGTTTGAAGTGGAAAAAAAAGAACAAAATATGCAGAGAAACAGATTGCAAAGATTGCGAGTTTTAATCTTAAGTTAATTTTAAATACTTAACTATAACAAGGAGATATTTATTTGGAGATTCTTTATGTTTAGAATATTTATACTAGTATCTAACATCTTTATCAATACTATAATCTGTCATTTTTAATGAATTTTTTAGAGTTTCTTGTATTTCATTTAGACAATTAGTTATATCATGATTTATTTTTATAATATGTTGCCATCGTTTTTGAGTTAAATACATTCTTCTTCTATTTTTATCAATTACTTCAAAAACATAATCCATAATTGTAAATAGAATTATATGTTAAAAAATTTATCAGTAGTTTCACTAAACAAAAGCAGACATTAAAGTAATTAAATACCAAAGAATTAAATTTATCTTGCTTAATCCTCTGATATCTTTTTTCTTCTTGCTTCTTATTCCTATAGCAACACCAATAATAACAATCCATGCAACTAAAATATGTTTTATTAATAATAATTGTTTATTAATGGGCCATTTTATAAAAAAAGACAAAGCAATTCCAGAAATAATTAATAATATCATTCCTAACCAGATAAGTTTAACAATAGGAAGCATGATTTTTCCAGCAACTTTTCCAATATCTTTATCTTTTGCAGCTTTTGAAGAAATAATTGCAGCGATAGTGGCTCCTCCTAATCCAAAAGATAATCCAATAAAATGCATGAAGTTAAATATCTCAAGCCATACCATATTTTTTATTAGGTTTAGAATTATTTAAACTTTATTGTTTTTTATAATATCTAAACTTTCCGCTTTGAAATTAATTATACTTTTGACATCTATTTATTATTTTTTAAATCTTAAATGAATTAAAGCCCAAGCAAATACGATTTAGAGATTACTAACAAGAAGATAAATATAAAAAAGAAAAAAATAAACAAAATTATTTCTTTTTACCCATTAATAAAACAACTATTCCAATTATTAAAGCAACTGCTCCAATTATTATATGAGTTGTATGAGTTAAGCCAAATGCAAGTCCTGTAGACAGATGAACTGTATGAGGCATAAGTGCATAAAACCCTCCTATTAAAAGCAAGATTATTCCGGTTATTAAATTTAAAGTTTTCATTCTTTTCTACCTCCTTTCAAGTATTTTTTTGATTTAAAAATTATTATAGAAGTAAATAAAAGTATTAGAAAATGAAAAAATAAAAATTCTATTACAAATTTTAAATTATAACCTTCTAATGCATATCTAATTTGAAGTAAAACACTGATTACAACAGAGAAAATCAAGCTTTTTGTGAATAAACTTTTATTTTTAATAAATAAATAAGTAATGAACCCAATTATTGTTCCAAATATGATTTTGTTTCTAAAATAATAATCAGGAATAGCATATTCTGCACTCAAACTATGGATAAATGCATCAATTAAAGTAAAAATTAAAATTATTAAAAATATTATTAATAAATCTGAAAAATAATTTCTAAGTTTAAACTTCCCTATACCTCTCTTTTTCATTTTAATATAAATACTTTTGTCTATTTAATTGTATGCAGAGGATAAATTAATAAGCTTCTCTAAATATTTCAAACACTTTATTTGATGGATTAACACTATTAAATAATAAAACATTTATATTTGTGTCCAACAATAATCATATTATTGTTCTTATTTTACTATGGACAAGATAAATTTAATTAAATTCTTACTTTTAATTTACTTCAAAACAACAAAATTCCTCTAATCAGGAATTTTGGGGTCCCAAAAATTTTTAAGAATTTTTTAGGACAACAATATTATTCATTCCTCTTCTTTTCCTTTCTATAACTTGTTTTCCTTCAAGCTTGTCAAGAATTCTTGTCATTCCAACTTTTCCAATATTTAATCTTTCCATTAAAGTTCTCTGGAAAATTGCCCCATTCTCATCCTGAATAATTTTAACAATTTTCTTTTCTTCATCATCAAGGTTTTCTAAATTTACTTTTCTCTTTTCTTTCACAGTCCTTGTTTTAGTTTTTAAGATTATCTTCTCGCTTTCTTTACTAAAAACAAAGAACAATCCGATTACAAGGATAATCCCAGCAATTGCAAGTGAAAGAGAAGTTTGTGTTTTTATTGTGTCATACATTGTGCATGCAGGCCCATGCACACAAGTTTGACTAACAATCTTCTTTAACCCTACATTAAATATCCAAACAATAATCCCAATTACAACTGCAATTCCAATAATCAAAAATCCCACATTTTTATTTTTCATGAGGTTTATAATGTATAATAATTATATATAACAAACAACAATTAGTTTATAAGGCTTGTGAATAACAAATCTTTTCCTCACTAATTATAAGTAACTTTTGCTTATTAACATTATTTTTAATCTTATACTTGCATTTCTTTGATACATAAATTTACTAAAATGCAAATACTTAACCTCTCTCACACTCTGTTAATGATTAATATAAATATTATTAGAGGGGGTTTTCAATCTGCCATATAAAGATTAAAAAAATAGAGCAAGTGTTAAGTTGGATATTAAACTTAACAACTAAGAAAAGTATATATAGAACTAAAACTATATCATAAACATAAATAAACAAAACAGGAGGTAAAATGAATAAAAGTTTAGTTTTAGGATTATTAATATTTGTATCTGCTTTGAGCATGATTTCTGCTGTACAATATGGAATGATGGATGATAATGGACAATTTACTCCAACTAATAGTTATGGAAGCATGATGGGCGGAATGATGTATGGCATAGGTGGAGGATTTGGTTCTGGAATGATGCTATTAAGCTGGATTACATATCTTGCAATCCTTACATTAATCATTGCAGGAATATACTGGTTGATAAAATCTGCAAACAGAAGAAAATAATTAGATAAATTATTTTTATGGGAGTTTTTTATTTTTATAATTTTTTATGTTTATCAAACTATCTTACAAGCAGATTTAAAAACTATTTTCACAATTGTCTTATATGAATAAAAAACAAAATATAAAAAACAAAGAAAATCTGCCTGAATGTTGCAAGCCAAAAAGCAGGGGAATCAAAGCAGGATTAATTTCAGGGATAATTCCTCATTCTGGATGTATTGCTATAATATTATTTGCTTTATTAGGAGTAACTGCTGCAAATACTTTTTTTATTAAGTTTCTTTCATATAAATATTATATTCCTTCATTATTTGTGGCCTCTTTTTTTATAGCAAGCGTTGCTGCCTTCTTTTACACAAGACGATTTCCAGACAGAAGAATAAAAAGCCATTGGAAATATCTTGCTGTTCTATATTCAAGCATAATAATTATAAATCTGCTGATGATTTATATGATATTCCCTTATGCTACTAATTTATCCAGCAGTGGAAATGTTATTAGCAATTTAGAGAATACTAAAACCTTAAAATTAAGTTTTGAAATTCCGTGCCCTGGACATGCATCCCTTGTTGTCTCTGAATTAGAGAAAACTTCTGGAATAGAAAAAGTTAAATATTTATCTGGAGCAAATTTTGAAGTTTTGTATAATCCTAAAGAAATAAACAAAGAGCAAATTTTAGAGCAGGATATATGCAAAGAGTTTGATGCTAAAGAGAGGTAAAATGTTTAAAAAAATAACAGAATCTAAAAAAATAATAAAAAATGTTTTAGTCAGGAGAAATTATTTTATTTTATTTGCAAGTACATCTATCCTTTTATTCTTAGTTCTTTATCTGCTGACTCTTGCAACTACGACTGACCATAGATTAAGCATTTTTATAATGATGAATGGACTTGGTTATGCAATATCAACTTTTTTTCTTTTATTTGTTATTTCTCTTTTATTTGGGATTTATGTTTGTCTTTTTGCGTATAAAATAAGAAAAAATCTAAGAGGCAAAAAAATAATAAGCATATTCGGAGGAAGCGGTGGCTTTATTGTAGGAATATTTGGGGCTGGCTGTCCAATGTGCGGTTCAGTCATATTTGCTTTATTTGGAGCACCTCTTGCTTTGTTCTTTATGCCTTTCAAAGGGTTAGAGTTGAGAGTCTTGTCAATTTTGATTTTAAGTGTTTCAGTATATCTTATTTCAAGAAACATACATTCCTGTAAAATCAAAATTAAAAAATGAGAAATGGAAAATTTAACAGAAAAAAACAGGAAATTCTTTGATATGGTTGCCAGATATTATGATTCTGGGATATTGAAAGCTTGGCTAAATGGAATTTTAGAAAGAGCTTGGAGACAGATCAAGGTTAATAATAACTCAAAAATTCTTGACGCAGGATGCGGAACAGGAAATTTTTTAAAGATATTAGAAGATGAAAATAAAAGCCTTGAATTATATGGAATTGATATTTCTTCTCAAATGCTTAAAATAGCAAAAAACAAATTAAAAAATAAGGCTAAATTAAGCCTTGTTGCTGTGGAAAAAATCAAATATAAAAATAAATTTGATTATATTTTTTCAGCAGAAGCTTTTCATCATTATGAAAATCAGGATAAAGCAATGGAAAATTTTAATATTGCTTTAAAGAAAAAAGGGAAGCTAATAATTGTTGATTTAAGCTTTGGCAGAATTTTAAACTGGCTTTTTAATAAGATTGAGCCAGGGAACAGCAAAATGAACTCTTCTTCTGATTTTCTTAAAATATTTAAATTATATAAATTTAGAAACATTAAACAGAAAAGATTAGGATTGTTTGTTATTATGACTATTGGAGAAAAATGATATTTAGTAGAAGAGAAATAAAAGATTTATTAATTGCATGGTTAACAATCTCGCTAGCTTTTGCCATATTGTTTGTTGGAATAAAAAATTTATTCTCTTCATTATTTCTTATCTCTCTTGTGATTTCTGCATTTACTGTTGGAATTGGTTTTCTTCTCCATGAGCTTATGCATAAATATATTGCACAAAAATATGGCTTAAGAGCAGAATTTTATGCATTTTATAGAATGCTCTTCTTAGCTTTGGCTTTTTCTGTTTTTGGTTTTATTATAGCAGCTCCAGGAGCTGTTACAATCCAAGGAAGAATAACAAAAGAAAAAAATGGAAAAATAAGTTTGGCAGGTCCTTTAACAAACATTATACTTGCAATTTTATTTTTAATTCCTCTTTTATTTTTTAAAACAGAAGAAATCTTAGGATTATTTTTTAATTATGGTTTAACAATAAACTCTTTACTTGCTTTATTTAATCTAATTCCCATTATGCCTTTTGATGGCAGGAAAGTTTATGAATGGAATAAGGAGGTTTATGTTATAACAGTTATTTTTGCTCTTGTTTTATTTTTAAGCAGATATTTTATCTAAAGAAAAATCCAAACATTTATATATTAGAATATTCTAATATGTTATTATGAAAGAATTATATAAGCTTCATGCAGAAATATGTAAGGTATTTTCAAATCCAACAAGATTAGAAATGCTTAATTTACTTAGAGATAAAGAGATGTCTGTAACAGAGCTTATAGAAAAAACCAAACTAACTCAGGCTAATATTTCCCAGCATTTGTCTATTATGAAATCAAAAGGAATAGTCATATCAAACAGAAATGGCAAAAATATCTATTACAAACTTTCAAATCCTAAGATCATTAAAGCATTTGATATTATTAAAGAGGTTTTATCTGAGAGGTTAGAGACAGAGAGAAAATCACTATTTATTCCAAGGAGCAAAAAATGAAAGTTAGAGAAAGTGGCATGCCCGAAGAAAATATGTGGAAACAATTCTTTAATCCTAAAGATATTTTTAAGACTCTTGGAATAGATAATCATGTTGAAGATATTGCAGATTTTGGTTGTGGTTATGGAAATTTTACAATCCCTGTTGCAAAAATTGTTAAAGGAAATGTCTATGCGATTGATATTGAGCCAGAGATGATTAAAGAAACAGAAAGAAAAGCAAGAGAAAATA
>JBBSXH010000062.1:0-12220 GCA_038045865.1 Nanobdellota archaeon | reverse complement strand
AACCGAGCAAGATTATCTTATTTTAATAAGATGAAGTAATTACCACGCAAGGCTCAGTTTTGCATAAGATAAGATTAAGCTTTGTAAGAAAATTTGCAAATATTAAACATCAAAAAATTTCAAACCAACCCCTTAACTACTCTCACATATCCTAATCTAGATTTAATTAATAATAACAAATATTTACTATTTCTAATTAACAACTAAAAATAAAAAATTAAATTAAATTTACTTGATTCCACCCATTCTGCAAACTGTTATTCCGCAATGAGGGCATTTTCCCTTTGCAATCTTAGTTCCTTTAGATGTCAAAGATTCTTTTGGGTCTTTAATTATTACCTTTTTCTTGCATTTTACGCAGTATCCTTCTGTTGCCATGTTTTACCTCCTTGTATTATTTATTTATTTATTTATCTATTTAACTAGATAAAAATATATAGTTTTATTGCTTTTAAACCTAATTATTGCAGGTTATTATGTTATTTTTGAGGGATTTTGAGAGTTTAATGTCTTTTGTTAATAATATTATAATCAAATCTCTATGTTTCATCATCTTCAAATACTTCAATCTTGTAAAAGTTGAAGTTCCAAAAATTCCTAAAAGAATTTTTAGGACTTAAAAAATTAAAGCCAAATCTAAAGAATTAATTTCAAAGCGAGTAAGATTTAAAAATATCAAAAGGTTTAGTTTCAGAAATCAATTAAGAAATCTTACTTCTCACACTATGTTTTGCACCACAAGCTAAACAATGAATAAACATAAAGTTTCCTTCTTTTTTTAATTCAGTATCTGGTTTTTTGCATTCTCTGCATACTACAAACTCATTTGTATATTGTTCTATTTTTTCATTTATTTTTGATGATTGGACTTTTGTTTGCAAAATTAATTGAGTTCCTTGCATTTTTCCTGAAGTTGCAAGTTCTCTTAAAAGAAATTTTAATAAGTGGTCTTGATTTCTTCTTAAGTAAGATGCAATTTGAGGCAGATTTATCAGAATTGTTTTATTTCCTTCTAAATGTCCTTGTATTTTTGGAACTTCAAATCTTTCTGAACTTTCTGCAATTGGCTTTACTTTTTCATAAGCATCGTTTAATAAATCTTCATAGTTTTCCATGAAAATTAGAGAATAAGCGGGTTTTTAAGGGTTTTGAAGAAGTTTTTCTAAGGTTTTAAAATTTTCAAAAAAATCAAAGTGAACATCATTAAAAGGAGTTCTTGTTTCAATTACAGATGCAATTATATTATTTTTGTAAAAAAGAAGATGAGCATTATCAAAAGAGTAAGCTCCTTGAGGTAATTGGTCATCATGCATATATTTATACATACTCATAATTCTTTTTTCAATATGAGGATGATTTATAGGCAGTTTTATTTTTTCTTTTGCTATTAGATTAAAGAATTCATTTATCTGTTCATATCCTTCTCCTTGGCTTCCTGTAGGATATGTTATTGATTCAGGTATTTTCATTTTCTAATTTAGAAATAGAGATTTATAAAAATCATTACCTTAGAAAGTATATTACTAAGTTATATAGGATTTATGGATTAAGGGTTTTCTATTAAAGATTCTAATTTTTTAATTGATTCTTTATCTAATTTCCAAGATTCTGAATCATCAGGAAGATTCATTATTTTTGCTGTTTCTAAATCCCTTTTTATTTCATAAATTTCTGAGCAAAGATTTGTTGAGGGATTTCCTCCATCTTCATGAGAATGAGGAGAAAAAGCATGTCCTGTTTTTTCATTAAAATAAAGCAAAACTTGAGGTTTTATATGAACTCCTATTTGTTCTGCCTGATAAACTTTATTGCAAACTTTTTGATAATATTTTTGAGTTATCTGTATGTTTGGAGTTATAGGAAGTTTTAGTGCATCCAATCCAAGTTTTAAGCCTATTTGTAATCTATTCATTTTATCTATCCTAAATACCTTACCTTCCCTGGTTTTGGCTCATAAATTATTCCTTCTTCAAGAAGTTTCTTAATTTCTTTTGTTATAACCTCTGGTTGAGAGTGCTTTAATTTCATTATTATTTCTTCTTTTTCAATACCTTCTTTTAATTCTGCAGTTTTAATCATTTCAATAATTTCATCTTTTAATGCAATTATTTGTTGTTTTTGCTCTTGATTTAATATTTTTGGGATTTCTTTTTCAAGTTCTAATTTTCTTACTAAAAGATATCTTGGGTCTGTTTTTCTTATTATTTCAGGAAGAAGATAAAGTTCTTGATTATAAGAACGAACAAGTCCTATTAATGTAACTGTATCTCCCTGATTAAATTCTTTGAATTTTGCAGTATCTTCTCCAAATAATCTTGCTCTTATTTGCCCGCTTCCATCATCTAGAGTTATTGAAGCAAATCTTGATTCTCCTTCTGATTCAAATTTATCCACAACATTAGAAATAATGTTTACTCTTACAATTTTTTGGTCCCCTAATTCAACAGATTGTAATCTTTTATTTTGTTGTTCTGATTCTTCAAAAATCTGCTTTGCTCTTAGCAAGTCTCCTATTCTTATTTTGTTTGCTGTTTCTCTTTTTTTAAAATCTGGCATGTCTTGATTTAACCTTTTTTATTTTATTCTATCTTTTAATAATTTAATATACCTTTATACTCTTTGTTATGAGTTGTTTAAGTTTTGATTATTAGTCTAAGATTATGTGATATTATTTATTTTTAATATGTAGGAATTTATGAAAGAGGTTTTAAAAAGATTTATGTTGTTGTAAGGTATAGAAATCTTTAAAAGTACATTTATTTTTGTAATTTGATATGGTTACTTTAGCTTCAGTAGTTCAGATAGTTCCAAAATGTTTAGATGATGAAAATTATCTTGAGCATCATTACTTTAGCATTAATCCAATTCATAAAACTAATGAGTTTATCCCCTATGGAGTTACTTTAAATTATTGTACAAAATGTGATTCTTATTTAATGTTTGATGGAAAAATGGAAAAAGACCCAAAAAAAGTAATTCTTGGGCATAGATATATTGAAGGCGGATCAACAATTGAGGAAGTTGTTGGAGATATTGAGATTAAAAGGATTAATTAATTTTTTTTAATTAATCTTGTTTAGATTAGTTGATTACTCATTGTTTTTTGATATTTATTAAATTATATTCGCTTTGACTTCTGTTCATCAAGCTATACAGATGATTAACAAAATTCTAAACTGCTCAAAAGTATTTTGTTTAACACATTACCAAACTAGTCGTAATCAAAATCCCGAAACATTTTTAAATTTTCAAAATTATGACTTTGAATGAATTAAAAGACTATCCAAAAGTCTTTTAAACTAATTTTAATATGATTTATCATGGATTTCAGTAAAGGAAAATATAAAGATTCAAGAAAGAAAAATAGCCCTGCTCCAGAACAACCTGTGTTCACAAGAGTCAGAACTCCAAGACAAGACGAAGTTTTAGGAGTAATTGAACAAAGAGTTGGAGCAAACAGAATGATTGTAAAATGTCTTGATGGTAAGCAAAGAAATTGCAGAATTCCTGGTTCATTAAGAAGAGGATTATGGATTCGTCCAGGAGATACTGTTATTGTAAAGCCATGGGAGTTTGAAGGAGATACAAGAGGAGATTTATTATTTAAGTATACTCCTGCAGCAATTGAATGGCTGCAGAGAAAAGGATTTTTAAAAGAAGTGAGCGGAGAATTCTAACACTTAAGAAAATAATATAAAATAAAAAGTGTTGGAATGAGCAGAGTTTTAGGGTTTAATTTATTATTAAATTTAGGAAAACAAGTTTAACCTAAATTTCTTTTTTGTTTAATATTACTATAATCTAATCACTTTGTTAATCATCTGCAAAGCGAGTAAGAATTTTAGAATATTAACACATAGTTTTATAGATTATTAATAAGCAAAAGTTTTAAAATCAAATAATCCCTGTATTTTAAAGGAAGATACATCCGAGCATTTTCAGTTAACTAATAAAAATAAAATAAAAACTGAAAATGTGAGTAAAGAAACCTTGGTGTCTTAGATAATGCAAGAAACATATTCTGAATTTATAGGCAAAATCATTGCAAGTAAAAGGAAGATAGAGTCAACCCTAGGTGTAAAAATAACAAATAAAGGCATGATAGTTTTTATTAATGGCCCAGGAGAAAAAGAATTTATTGCCTCTAAAGTTATTGATGCAATTAATGTTGGTTTTTCAGTTGAAAGAGCATTATTATTAAAAGATGAAGAAATAATACTCCAAATAATAAACATAAAGGGCAAAACAAAAAGAAATGATTTAGAAAGAATCAGAGGAAGGATTATTGGTTCAGATGGAAAAACTTTGAAAATATTAAACAATCTTACTGATTGTTTTGTTTCTGTTCATAACAATCAGGTAGGAATTATAGGTGATGCAGAAGACATTTATACTACGGTTCAATCAATTGAATCTATAATAAGAGGAAGCAAACAAGCAAATGTTTATGCTCGTTTAGAAAAAGAAAAGAAAAAGAAAAGAATAGATGAAAAAATTCATTTAAATGAAAGAAGACATGAACATAATGAGGAATAAATAAATCCCTTAACAAATAACTTTAAATATTGTTTTTTTCTCAGATTTATAGACATTAAGTCCCCATAGCTCAGCCGGTAGAGCATTCGACTGTTAATCGAAGGGTCAGAGGTTCGAGTCCTCTTGGGGACGTTTGTTTCATTTAACTAAAAAAACAATAATACAAAAATGAAACAAACGGAGTTTTTTAAAATAAAAGAGTTCTGATAAAATAAAAATGGACCTAATAACAAAACTTGGAACAAACGCAATATTTGATTCTGAAAAACAAGAAATCAGAAAAGATGTTTTATCACAAGAAGTAAAAGCTACGAGATTTTATATTTAATATGATAATTTATTTATTAAAATAGTTAATACCTATTTGAGAATAACTAATTAATACACTTCTAAAAATCAGGAGCTTCGCTAACCTGATTACTAATTTTCTTTTAATATCTTATAAGTCTTTTCAGCTTTGATTGAAATTTTTAAAGTTATGAAGATGACTAATATATTAAACAATACTAGTTTATTTTTCCCACAAAACTTCTATCTAATCCTACCATTTATTGAAATTGTAACATTATCAAAAGATAAAACAAAATTTGCTTGGACTTTGAACAGCAAATTTTGATAACTCTCCAATCAAAATTCTTTTAAACTATGATTTCTTAGTTAATTCATGGATTTTGATAAAGTAATAAAAACAAGAGTATCAATAAGAGAGTATTCTGATAAAGAAGTTAAACATGATAAAATCATTGATGCAATTGAAGCAGCCAGTTTAGCGCCCTCTCCAGGCAATTTATCTTTCTTAAAATATATTATTGTTGATGATGAAGAAACAATAACAAAAATAGCACAAGCATGTCAGCAATTTTTTATTAGTTCTGCTCCTATGGTAATTGTTGTTTGTTCAGAAAAAGAAAATGTTGAGAGGATGTATGATAAAAGAGCAATCAAATATTTAAAACAAACAGCAGGTGCCTCAATTGAAAACTTTTTATTAAAAATAACTGAAATGAAATTAGCAAGTTGCTGGATTGGTGCTTTTTCAGAAACAACAATAAAAAATCTATTGAAAATTCCAGATGATATTGAAGTTGAAGCAGTTCTTCCAATTGCCTATGCAACAAAAAGGAATAATTCAAAACAAAAATCAAAACCCAATTTAGGAAATATAGTTTTCTTTGAAAGATACGGCAACAAGTTCAAGAGAGCAAAGGAAAAAGTAAGACAGAAGGTTCAATAAAATATTTAGAAATTCTAGAGGATATTAAATTAAGCTACCTATATATTCTTTTCTGGAATGAATATTTCACCTTTAAGTATTTTTAGTATCTCATCTGGCCAGTTACAATATACACCCAGTTTTTTATATATCTTCTTAGGAACAAAATCATTTAATTCTTTGTTTTTTCTTATTTTAGAAAAATGATGATCTGTCGAAGCTATCAACATATGTACACTCTCTCCAAAAGTTTTACTCCTGAGAAAGTAAACTGCTTGAGATAGAATTCTAACATCTTTTATGTCTGGAGGATCTTTCTTAAATTTGTTAGCAAGTTTGTAGTACAAATCTAATCTATCATTTTCTTGTTTAGTAAAAACTCCTTTTGCTAATCCTTTTAAGTTATTTGGTAATCCGTAACTAAGTTGTTTTACAACTATCGAAGGATCTTCTTGTTCTAAACATCTAGATAACCAATTATAAAATGCAAATACTTCATGGGTAATTTTTTTTATGGCTTGCTCATTAATCGGTTCTCTTATCAAAATATCCATATTTTCTGCTAAGTTTGATGTTGACTCTTGAAGTATGAAAGAATAAATCTCAATCTCCTTTAATTTATCTCTCATACCTTTATTTTCTAAATCTCTAATTTCACTATCTATCGCCCTAATTAGAACTTCCTTAGCAGAGTTTTCTATTTCTGGAGTAAATACTCCTATTCTCTTATCAATATTCTTCCTTAGATAATCAAAAAGTGGCTGTGCTAATTCATTAAAATGATGCTGAAGTTTGCAATTTAATTTAACAATTAATTGATTGATAGAGGCAGAAACTAAAACATTAGTATCAATCAGCACCTTGAAGTTTGTCATTCGTTATTCCCTCTATTTTTAAATCACAAATAACTTCTTTTGCTTTCTCTAAAACTTCTTTCTTTGTATCTCCATCTGTCTTAAATAAATTAGATCTAATAGCACTAATCTGAAGATTAGAAGCTAAATTAAGTAAATGAAAAGTATTAATTTCTCTGCTCCTTAAATCTGTCCTGTCGAGGTTTGTGGTTAACATAAAAAAAGAAGGGTATATTGCAAGTGTATCTTCAGCGATTATAGGATTATCTTTATTTTCTTTTGCTTTCACTAATCTTGTAGATATAGATTCTAGAACCTTATTACAAATGCTTGTAGAGTGATAAACCGGAAATAATGAATGCTCTGGCAGATTTTGTTCTATGGCAAATTCTCTTTTTTTTAAAACTTCTTCTTTAAGCTTGTTTATAATTGGAATAACATTTAAATCAACTTCTTTAGTTTCAATCATTTTTTCAAAAGAATCTTTAAACGATAAAATTTCTGATTGCATTTTAACTTTTTTCTCTCCTAATCTTTCGTAGTAACGAGAATATTTAAAACTTACCCTTTTTTAAGTGTTAGGATTTTCTTTTTGTTACTCCTATATTTTAGTAAAAATCAAACAAAAAACTTCAACATTGAATAATCAAATAATTCATTAGAAATTTTTTTGGGGTTATAAATTGCAACTTTAACTTTCTTTTTCAAAATCCCTAACTTAATGAACCAATTATAATAAAACCAATAAAACATATCCCTGCTATGGATAATCCTATTGCAATTTTATCTTCATAAAATCTTTTAAAAAAACTTTGTGCTTTCCACCATTTAGCATATTTCTCCTTATTTTCTTTTGTTGCGAAATACTTATTTTGAATATATAATTTAAATGGCTTTGCATGAATTGTGCATATTGGAGTTTCTTTGTCTAAGTAATCAATTTTAATATGTTTTTCGCAGACTATTCTTCCACATTCAGGACAAATATTCATATCTTGATAATCTTCTTCTTCTCTATCACATATTTTGCATTTTTTTAAATCATCAACTAAGTAAAATTTGTTATTCCCTTTTACATAAAACTCTTGTTTATAAGTTATATTTTGTATTTTTATTTTACTTTCCCAAAAAGGCATATACACAGAGAGAAATTCTTTTATGTCTATATCTCTTCTTTTTGGAGTACATGTCTTAGTATAAGTTACATTGTTACTTCCAGTATAACTTACATCATGTTCATGTTCTTCCATAATAGAATTTATCGCATGTTCTTCTATATCATTTTCTGTAAATTCATAGTATATCTTTTTTCCGTGATTTTTATCATTTATATCTTCAGTTTCTATTTTTCCAGAAAAGAAAAAATCAGTTAAATCTTCATCTAAATCTTTACCCGTAACTCCATCAATTATTATTTTATCTGAATTTAAATAACTATCAATACATCCAACAGAAGTATGAGTATCAAAACTAACATTATATTTAATAAAACAAGCAGGTCTAAATTCAACTTCGGTTTTAATTGAGGGTTTATTCTTTTTGTGTCCATATATTTTAGTGTATCCTAAAAGAAATGATTCTTTAACCTCTTTCTCATTTATGTTCCTAAACGATTTATTATGAATTATTTGAATTCTTCCATTTAAAATAACAATATTTAGTTTTTTACAGAGAGCCCTTAGTTGTTTACCATCTATTAGTTCTATGTCATGTCCTATTGCTTTATTGTATTCTATTGCTTCTTTAGAAAAATTCCCAGAGGTTACTATAATTCCCTTAACTTCTTTACTCTTACCATTCTCTTCTTCATAATTTATTGCTCCTTGTAATTTTTGTATTATTGGTCTACCCACAAATTGTTGATGTTTACATTCAACAAGAATCGTCTCTCCATTAGTCCCTTCCATGATTATATCTCTTCCTTGGTCTCTACTTTTAGAAGTAACTCTAATTTTATCATAGCCTTTTCTTTTCATTATTTTTGCTATGAGTTCTTCAAACTGATATCCATCTAAACCATCTAAAATTAAGAGTCTCTCAACCATAGTTTTATATTAATTTTCTATCTATATAAAATTAACTTAAAATAATCATAATAAATTCTAATTATTTTTTATTTTTATACCCACACTTATTACATTCAGAAACCCAAAAATAACCATCTTCATCTTCTCCAACAACAACATCTTCACTTTCACATTTAGGGCATTTAATAACAATATCAGGATGCCTTTCTAGATATTTTTGAGTGATATCTATCATGTTTTATCTAAGCATAGGAAATTAATAAGGTTTTCTATAATTCTGGGCTTGTCGACTTTTGCTTATAAACTATTATTTTACTCAAAGATAACTCCTAAAAAATTTCGCATACTCCATTTTTTCACTAATTATTTTGTTAATATTATTAAAAAGATGAAGGATATTTAGCGAGCAAGAGGAGCTAAATAAGTGAGGTATTTAGTTAATCATAGTTTATTTAAAAGAGAAATTCAGCAAGTCCAGTATAGTTTGAAAATAAAATGTTTATTTATAAATTCTCCCTCTTTTATCAAAAACTCTAACAAATAATATTTTTCTATCAAAATCGACATCAATCAAACCCCTAAAATCTCCTATTCTCAATTTATAGCAATCTTCTCCTTCAAAATGTTCAAGATACCTAAAAGGATTTTCTGAAATTTCTTTAAATTTATTCTTTAATCTTTCTTTTAAATCATCTGGAAGATTTTTTATGAATTTTGTTGCTTGCTTAGAAAACTCTATCTTAAAAATCATAATTCGTCAAGAGGAGTATATTCTTCTTCATTTTCTTCTCTTGCTATTATCAACTCTTTTTTTGCCCAAGGAGTTAATTCAGTTTCATTTAATAAAGCTTTTTTTATTATAGATACATCTATAATTAATCTATTTATATCTTCTCTTAAGTCTCTTATCTCAGAATCCATATTTTTATTATAAAATCTATCCTTAAAAATTTATCTATTTTGCTCAGAAAAGAAACAAACTAAGAAGTAATAAGTTCTTTTATAGAAACTAATCCATTTTCAATATCTTTTTTTAACCTATTTATGCTATCTCTAATATATTCACTTGCATTATCAATATGTGTTAATTTCATCTGGATGTTATTAAAATCTGATAATTTCATCTTTAATCCATCTACTGCCTTTTGAATTTCATCAATAGGAATTGTTTTTTGTTTAGCTTCTGTGCTTCTCTCAACAAATAATCTTGCAACTCTAAAAGCAAAATAAAGCCCATAATTCTCAAAAGAAGTAACAATATAATTATTAGTAATCTTCATTGGTTCTAAAGCCGATGGAATTTGAGATTGTGATTTAAATAAAAATATACCAAACTTAGCATTTCTGTTTTCTATTGCATCATTAATTTCATCACAAGTCTTTTTATGAGAATAAGCCATGCTATCCTTACATTCAATAATAACTCTTTTATTTTCATCGCCATCAATATCTATAGTTATATCTCCAGTTTTTCCAGTTTTACCAGATACATCTCCAACAAAATTGATTTTGTCTTCATATTCAGAACAAATATCTTGAATTGATTCTATCACAACTTCCTCAAAATTTCCACCTTTCAATGTTGTTTGTCCAATAATTTCATCTTTAGCTTTTTCTTTCAATAATTCATCTCTTAAATCTTGTATTTTCTTAAAAATCTCATCTTTTAATTTTTTAATTGGAGAATCATCTTCAAATGGACTTAATAAATCACTAATCTTGCCTTTTCTCTTATCAAAGTAATCTTCAAATAGGACTCTCATCTTTCCTAAAGAACTTGAATTACTATCAACATCAAGACTTCTTTCAATCATATTTTGAATATCTTTTGATTGATTTTCAGAACTTTTCAATAACTCTCTAAATTCTTTCTCAAGATTATTTTTAATATCTTTTGATTGACTTTCCAAACCTTTTAACATTTCTTTAAACTCTTTTTCTATATAATCAACATTTTCAGTCAGATAAAGATTTCTTAATCCTATCGCACCGATTACTATTGCTTTTTTAATAAAATCTTCTCTTTTATCTTCAGGGATATCTTTTAGAATTTTATATGTATTCAAATCATCAATCATAACTTTATTTATGATTACTGATTCATTTTTTAGTTCTATATTCATAAAATTCGTAATAAAGAGAAACTTAAAAATCTATCTATTCACAAAATTTAACAGCTTTCAAACCCCATTTAGTTCTTAACTTAAACTAAAAAAAATAAAAACCCCGCCCAATTTGGGCGGAGCATTTAAAATAAAAAATTAATATCTAACTGTTTCAATACCTAAATCAGAAAATTCTCTGTCAGATTCTCTATTGTTTCCATAATCTCTTAATCTATGCTTTCCTAAGATATATGGGCTTGAAACTCCTGTCATAATTGTAATAACTCTAACTTTTCCTTCAAAGTCTTTGTTAATTCTTGCTCCAATTATAACCTGTGCTTCTGCAGCAATATTTTCAGTAACTAATTTACCTATCTGGCTGAATTCTTCTAATTTCATATCAGGTCCGCAAGTAATGTGAATTAATGCGCCATTAGCACCTTTATAATCCACGTCTAACAATGGATGTGTTAAAGCCTGTCTAACTGCTTCATTAACTCTATCACTTGAGTCTGATTCACCAATTCCAATAACAGCAACTTCTCCTTTCTTCATGATAGAAGAAACATCTGCATAGTCAAGGTTAATTAAACTAGGAAGAGTAATTGTTTCCACAATACCTTTAATCATTGTACTAATCAACTCATTAGCAACTGCAAATGCCTGTTGGATTGGTAATTGTCCTGCAATATCTACAAGTCTGTTGTTATCAATAACAATAGCTGTATCAACTTGATCTCTTAATTCTTGTAATCCAAACTCTGCTTTGTCAATTCTTGCTTTTTCACATTCAAAAGGCATTGTTACAACTCCTATAACAACTGCTCCTGTTTCTTTAGCAAGTTGGGCAATTACAGGCATTGCTCCTGTAGCTGTTCCTCCACCTTCACCTCCAAGGATGAAAGTCATATCAGCACCAACAACTGCTTTTTTAAGTTCAGAAATTGATTCTTTTGCTGCTTCTCTTCCTACTTCTGCTTTTCCACCAGCACCTAATCCTCTTGTTAATTCTTTACCAAGAAGAATCTTGTCATCTGCCTTAGTAATACTAAGATGCAGAGCATCAGTGTTAGCAGCATAAATAGTTGCTCCATTAATTCCTTTATTGAAAAGCCAAGTTACTGCATTACAACCAGCTCCACCAACACCAAAAACTTTAATGTTAGCTTTACCAGCTTTTAAGCCATCAAAATTAATACTATGAGTATCTAAGTTATCAATCGCTTCTTTTGCAAAATCTAATACCATTCTTTTTTGTTTTACCTCCTTTCAATCAATTATTTTTGTCAATTGAAAGATAGCTTTTGACTTAACTTTTTGCATAAAAAGTTATTCTTTTCCCAGGATTTCTTATCCTAAGAAATGCTGTCTTTCATTGATTTGTTTTTGTAACACAACATTTATATATTGGTGTTACATCTATATTTAAGCTAGAAAAAAGAGTTCACCTCTTTGCAATCACCAATTTTTCCTCTCTTCAAAAAC
>JBBSXH010000061.1:0-1006 GCA_038045865.1 Nanobdellota archaeon | reverse complement strand
AGCACACATTAAATGCAGGCCATGGAGATGCTTCAGCATTTATTAAAATAATTTGGAATATTATACTAATTATTAATACTGAAATTAATATTTGCCCACTTTTTTTTGTTTCTTTATTCATCATCTTTATTTTACTCCAACTTTTTTGTTAATAATTCATAATCCCTTTAAACTATTTTGGCTTATGTTTCTCAAGCTTTGATTGTTAGTCCAAGAGTTTTAAGTTTTATTTATTATTGATTTAGTTTATTTTTCTCTACGAATTTTACGACGGAATTCCACCAGCAGGAAGTTCATAACTTCTACTTGCAAACATAAATGTTTCTTTTGTATTCCTGTCTGTTAAAATATAAATTACACTTCCGTCTCCTTGCTTTTTCTTTTCCACTTTTAATGTTGGATAATATGTCATGTAAGTCAAAGTCTCTGAATCTCCATATCTTGCTTCCCAATTTAATATTGAACTTGCAATCATAGCAAATTCATATAATCCTGAAGAAATATCTGTTTTAATAGATTTATATGATTCTTTTGTATCTTTTCCAAAACCAAAATCACTTTGTATATTTATCAAAACATTATTTGGAACTAATTCAGCATTAACATTAATTGTTCCTAATGAAACTGCATAACCATCTTTTTCTAAATTGGATTTAACTCCTTCTATACAACCTTTAATTTTTGGAGAAACATATTTTTCAATTTCTTTTTCAATAGATTGTTTTAACAAAGGTTTTTGCATAACACAAGGTTTGTAATTTTCTTCAATATAACATAAATATTCAACTTTATTATCCTGATACAAATAAAATAATTCTGGATTTAAACTTCCTCCTTGTAAACTTAATTTATCAATTGCTTCTTGAGTATAAGTTTGAGCACAATCTTGAATTTGTTGGACAGGAGATTTTCCTGTAAACAGAGAAGTTAAATTATCTTTTCCAATAAATAAAAATACTAAAACAATTACTATTGCAATTGCTAATATGATGAAGATTGTTACTTG
>JBBSXH010000060.1:0-5789 GCA_038045865.1 Nanobdellota archaeon | reverse complement strand
TTATTGAATCAAAAAAAGCAACTAAAAGAAATAAAAAAATATTTGGTTCTTTTGGAGCACATATTAAAAACATGATTAGAGGATTAGATAAAGGATTTCTTTATAGATTACAAGTTGCAAATGTTCACTTCCCTATGACTGTTTCTTTTGATAAAAATAAAAATGAAATAGTAGTAAAGAATTTTTTAGGTGAAAAAACCGACAGAAGAATTAGTTTAGTTAAAGGAGTAGAAGTAAAGATAGAAAAAGACATCATTGAACTTCGTTCAGAAAATAAAGAAGTAGCAGGACAAAGTGCAGCAAATATTGAAAAAGGAACTAAAGTAATAAACAAAGACAGAAGAATTTACCAAGACGGAATTTACATAATTGAAAAACCAGGGAGGGAATTATTATAAAATGGAAGATACAATGATTGATGTTTACAAGACTTCTACTAAATCAGAATTACTTAAAAATATTAATAAAGGAGTTTTAGGAAATAATAATCTTTCATTATTAATAGAGGATAGTAAAGAATTATTTGAATCTTTGAATAGGGAGGGATTTACAACAATCTCCTTTTTAGAAAATGCACACCATGGTACTCCTTTTAAAATGGAAGATATAGACAGAAGATTTTATGTTATTCTTTCAGAAAATCTATTACATACTTTTTATTTGAAATCTGAAGTGATAACTGAAGAAGATAAGGAATATAATATATTATTAAATAAACTTAAAGGGGCTAGATTTTCGCCAATATAAAATGAAAAGAAATAACCAAAAATTTTTGAGAACAGATTCACACAAATATTCAAAATTAGGTGTTAGAAGAAAGAAAAAACAGGTTTATAGAAAAAGCAAAGGTGGAGAAAATAAAATAAGATTAAATATGAAAGGGCATTTGAGAAATGTTCGTTCAGGATTTAGAAATGAAAAAAGCACAAGAGGGTTACTTAAAGGACTAAAACCTGTAATGATTTTCAATATAAATGATTTAAAAAATATCAAGAAAGAAGAAATAGGTATTCTTGCAAGTGTTGGAAATAAAAGAAAAAAAGAAATAGCAGAATATATGCAAAAAGAAAAAATCAGTTTAGGAAACTTTAATCCTGTAAAATTCATAGAAAAATTCCAAATTAAGAAAGAACAAAGACAAGAAGAAAAAAAAGAAAGAATCGAAAAAAAACTTTCTAAAGACAAAAAAGCTAAAAAAGAAGCTGAAAAAGAAGCAAAAGCTGAACATAAAGAAGCAGAAACCGAAACTAAATCAGCAGAAGCAGAACATAAAAAACATAATGAACATAAGGAAAATAAAGAATTAGAAACTGAAAAACAAAACAAACAAGAAATTCAAACAAATAATTATGGGAGAGGAAAATGAACCTAAGAACAAAAAAACAACTTGCATCTAAAGTATTAAAGGTTGGAAAAAATAAAATCCATTTTAATAGTTTAAACCTTGCAGAAATTAAAGAAGCTATAACAAGACAAGATATTCTTGATTTGTATAATCAAGGTATTATCTCTATAAAACTAATTAAAGGAAGAAGAAAAATTATAAAGAAAAAAACAAGAAGAGGACAAGGCAAAATAAAAATGAAAGTTAATAAGAGAAAACAAAGTTATGTTAAAATAACAAGGAAATTAAGAGCATATTTGCAAGAATTAAAAAGCAAAAATAAAATAGATAGAATCACATATAAAGATATTAGAAAAAAAATAAAAACAAGGACTTTTAAAAGCAAAGCAAATCTAAAAGAATATATTGAAAGTTTAAGAGCAAATTCAAGGGAAGATACATCTAAGCCCGAGAAAATTGTCAGAAATTTTCTGGGCCCAGAAAATCAGAAAGATTTTCTTGGGAAACCGTTAGGTTTCGTAGATAAACAAGCAAAAGAAAAGAAAATTACAAAAAAAACAAAAATTAAGGAGAAAACAAAATGAAAATAGACAAGAAAAGAAGACGAGAATGCAAGACAAATTACAACAGAAGATTAATCTTACTTAAAGGTGCACATCCAAGATTAGTAGTAAGAAAAACAAATAGATATTTAATTATTCAAATAATCGAAAGCAAGCATGCACAAGACAAAGTAATCTTTTCTGTGAACACCAAAGATTTATTAGAACATGGATGGCCTGAAAATAAATCAGGAAGTTTAAAATCAGTTACAGCAGGATATTTAGCAGGATATTTAATTGGAAAAAAAGCAAAGAATATTTCTGGATTAATTTTAGATATGGGTTTAATACCAAACACAAGTGGCTCAAGAGTTTATGCAGTAGTTAAAGGAGTTTCAGATTCAGGAATTAAAATAAATTTTGATAAAGATGTTGCTCCTTCCAAAGAAAAAATTGAAGCAAAAGATAAAGGAATAGATTTTAGTAAAATTAAGGAGAAATTAAAATGAAAAGACAATTCCAACAATTTCAAGGAAGAGATAGAAATAATTTTTCAGACAGAAAAATGATATCTAAAGAAGATAGAGAAAAAATAAAAGAAGAAAGAATACAAAAAGAATACCAGCAAAATCTTGAAAACTGGAAACCTAAAACAAGATTAGGGCATTTAGTTAAAGATAAAAAAATAAAAAATATAGATGAAGTTTTAAAACAAAGAGTTCTTGAACCAGAAATTATTGATTCTTTATTAATTCTAACATCAGATATTCTTAATATTGGACAAGCAAAAGGAAAATTTGGTGGGGGAAAAAGAAGAGCTTGGAGACAAACCCAGAAAAAAACTTCAGAAGGAAATGTCCCAACTTTTACTTGCATGAGTGTTGTTGGAAATAAAGATGGTTATATTGGCTTAGATTTAGGAAAAGCAAAAGAAACTCTTCCAGCAAGGGCAAAATCTCTGAGAAGAGCAAAACTAAATATTATAAAAATCAAAAGAGGATGTGGAAGTTTTGATTGCACATGCGGAGGAGAACATAGTGTCCCATTTATTGTTGAAGGAAAATCAGGAAGTTGCACAGTAAAATTAATGCCTGCACCTCAAGGAACAGGACTTGTTATTGGAGATGAATGCAAAAGATTATTAAAATTAGCAGGAATAAAAGATGTTTATAGTGTTAGTTCAGGACAAATAAGAACAACAATTAATTTAGCAAAAGCATGTATGGAGGCATTGAAAAAAACTACAAAAATGTAAAAAATGGAATATATAAAAATTGAGATTTTTAAACCTCCATTTTCATATGCAGGACAAGAATAAAAATGGAAGAAAGAAAATTTATACAACTTAAGAAAGAAGAATATGGAATTAAAGAATATATAAAAAGAAATCTAGGAAAAGGAAAAATAAGCAGACTAGATATTGAATACACTCCTGTTGGAGAAAAAATAATTGTTTTTACAAGCAAGCCAGGATTAGTTATTGGAAGAAAAGGAGAAAAAATTGAAGAACTTACAGAAGTTTTAAAAACAAAATTCAAGCTTGAAAATCCTCATATTGAAATCAGTGAAATTAAAGATGTATTATTTGATGCTCAATTAGTTGCAGATGAAATTGCAATGGCTTTAGAAAGAATGGGCAATTTAAAATTCAAAGTTATTGCTTATAGAAAATTACAAGAAATACTAAAAGCAGGAGCTTTAGGTTGTGAATTAAGAATTTCTGGAAAACTTCCAAGTGAAAGAGCAAAATCATGGAGATTTGCAGAAGGTTATTTGAAAAAAGCAGGAGAATCAAGAAAAGAAGTTAATAGAGCACAAACTACTGCAATAACTAAAACAGGAATGATTGGAATAAAAGTTGCAATAATGGCTCCTACTGCAAGAATTTATGATAGAATTGATATTACTGAAAAGATTTTAAATCAAATAAAAGATTATAAAAAAGCACCTGAACTTGAAAAGAAAACAAAAAAACTAAATACTAAAAAAATTAACAAATACTAATGGCAGTTTTAAAATCAAAAGACATAGTGAAAATGCCTCTAAAGGAAAGAGAACAAAAACTAAAAGAATTAAAAATGGAATTAATTAAAAACAGGGCTTCAAAGAAAACAAAAGTGCAAACAAAAGAAATTAAAAAGGCAATTGCAAGAATACTTACATTCAACAGAATAAATCAATCTGTTGAGAAATAAACAAATGGATATATGTCCGAAATGCGGATTGCCTTTGCAAGCATGTGTTTGTGAAGAAATAGCAAAAAACGAACAAAGGATAAAAGTCCAAACTGAAAAGAAAAAGTTTGGAAAAATAGTTACCATAATATCCGGCATTCAAGGAATGGACTTAAAGCCAATTGCAAAACAACTAAAGCATGAATTAGCGTGCGGTGGTACAATAAAAGACAATGCAATTGAACTTCAAGGAAACCATTTAAGAAATGCAAAGAATGCATTAATAAAAGCCGGATTCCCAGAAGACACAATTGAATAAGGCAAAAGGAAAACAAGAGTGATGATAAGCAAACGTAAAACTTAATATAAAATGATACAAAAAAACAAAACAGAAACAAAAGCGAATAAAGAAAAATCAGAAAATAACCTAATAGTCATAATCAGAATTTCAGGCATGGTAAAAGTAAGACAAGAATTTAATGAGGCACTTTATAGATTGAGATTAAGAAGAAAATATGCATGTGTTATAATTAAACCAAATAAAACTAATTTAGGCATGCTTGAAAAAGTAAAACATTATGTTGCATTTGGAGAAATAAAAAAAGAAGTTCTTTTAAAATTAATTAAAGAAAGAGCAAAATCAATTGAAGGAGATAAAAGAGAAATTAAGTTTGAAGGAGTAAGTTCTGTCATGACAGAAAGCGCCGCTGAAAAAGTTGCTGAAGGATTAATCTCAGGAAAATCTTTAGCTGATTTTGGATTAAAACCATTTTTTAGATTACATCCTCCAAGAAAAGGAATTGATAGCAAAAGACCCTATCCTGACGGAGTTTTAGGCAAAAATAAAGAAATAAATGAATTAGTTGAGAGGATGTTGTAATGATAATGAATCAAGAACAAAAAATAATTGAAGATGCAGACAAAAGCATAAATGAGATGGGACTAAGTTTGGATGATAAATTAACAATTCATTTAGAGCAAAAAAGATTTTTTGGATTACTCGAATCTAAATTTATAGAGGTAACTGGAAGATTTATTGAGAGCGGAGCAGAAGTTCTGGCTAATTCTGATTTCTGTATGTCTGTAGGACTTGTAAGTACTATTGTAGCAAGAGATAAAAAAAATATTATAATTTATGGAGTTTCTGAATTTGAAAGACATAGAAATAGATTTTATGGAAAAGTATATATGAAACAAAAAATAAAACCTTCTAGCGAAGATTTTTCTGATTTTAATAAATATTTATGTGAGGTCAGATTATAATGAGAAGCTATAAAAAACAAAGGAAAAGTAAAAGACAAAGAGGTAAAACTACTTATGGACATGGTGCAAGAAAAAAATGGATGGGAAGTAGTGGAGGAAAAGGAATGGCTGGAAGCGGAAAAATGGCTGACCAGAAAACAACTCTTATAACAAAACTTTATGGAAACAAATATTTTGGTAAGCAAGGAGAAACAAGCAAAGGTACAAGGAGAAAAAAATTAGATGTAATTAACCTAGGAGATTTAGATAAGAATTTTGAAAGATATAAGGATAAACATAATGAAATAGATTTAAAAGATTATAAAATTCTTGGAGACGGAGAATTAACAAAAGCATTGATTATAAAAGCAAAAGCATTTACTCAATCAGCAAAAGAAAAAATTGAAAAAGTAGGCGGAAAAGCAATTATCGTTAAAAAACAGATAAAAGTAGAAACAGAAATTTAGAAACTCAGAAGAATAAAAG
>JBBSXH010000059.1:1741-3555 GCA_038045865.1 Nanobdellota archaeon | reverse complement strand
GTTGTTTTTTCTTCAGCCATTATTTTTTATCTCCTTGTTTTTTAATTGGTTCAACTAATTTAAGAGTAATATGAGTCCTTTTAAATCTGCCTTTACCAAATCTTTTGTAAGGGCGGGGAGCAACATCTGCTTTGCAAAATATAACATATTTTTCAAATTCTAATTCATTTGCAATAGCATTTGATTTTAAACTTTTTAATAATTTAATAAATTCTATTGTAGCATTTATAGGATATCTTCCTGACATCATTCCTCTTCTGTGGGGTATTTCTCCTTTCATAGGAACTGCTTTTTTCATTCTTTCAACTGCACTTAACATAGAAAACGCAGTGTCAAGAGTTTTGCCTTTAATATAATTACATATAGCTATAGAATGTTTTGTTGAAATACCAACATCTTTAGCATTAACAACAGCTTCTTTTTTTTGCTGTTTATTTTTATTATGTTCTTCTGATTTTTCAGAAACTTTTTCTTCATTATTCTTAACTATGTTTAATTTATCTTTATGATTATTGTGGCTTTCAATCATTTTTGATTCTGCCTGTTGCTTTTCCATATTTTTAAATTTTGCATCAGTTTTATTATTTGTTTCCATTATCTCAGACAACCTCCGGTTTCCACAAAAATCTTTGATTTTTGGGGCCCAGAAAATCTCTGATGATTTTCTTTGGTCTTAAATGTATCTTTCCCCTGAATTAGTTTTGACTTTATTTTCATTTTATTTCACAGACATTGAGGCACTTGAACGAGTTGCTCCAATTCCTGCTGCTCCGTGTTTAACTTTTTGTCTTGTTACTGAAAATTCTCCTAATCTATGCCCTAACATTTCTCCTACAATTTGAACAAGAGTAAATTCTTTTCCATTATGAACTCCAATTCTTAATCCAACCAGTTGAGGAACAATAATTAAATGTCTTAAATGAGTTCTTATTTGTTTTTTGTCTTCAATTTTTTTCTTGCATCTTATTACAAAGTTTTGAATTTCATCAGATTGTCTTAAAATAGTTCTTCTTTCATTTGATTTTAATAATTTTGCAAATTCACGAACATCCATGCTTTTTAATTGTTCTAATTCTATTCCTCTATATGTAAATTCTTTCTTGTCCATAATTTGTTCTTCTACCATTTTATTTTTTCCTTCCTGTTCTGCTTGGTCTAATATGTCCTACCTTTGCACCAGCAGGTGCATTTCTTTTAGCAATCTTGCTTTTAATTCTTTTCCCTCTTCCACCACCAAACGGATGGTCAATAGCATTAACTTTAACTGCAGAAGTTCTGTGCCATTTTCTTCCTTTTGAAAGCATAAGATAAAATCTGTTTCCAGCTTTTACAAATGGTTTTATTAATCTTCCTTCTCCAGCAGCAATTCCAATTAAAGCCCTGCAATTTCCATCTAATCTTATTTTTCTTTTTCCTGTTAAAATTTCAACACCTTTTTCATCATTTGTTACAATAATTGCAGAACTTCCAGAACTTCTCATATATTTTCCTCCACTTCCAGGACTTTGTTCAATATTACATATTCTTGTTGCTAATGGTATATCTTTTAATTTTAATATATCGCCTGATACTATTTTATCTCCTTCTCTTTTTTCATCAATCATTATTTCTTGTCCTTCATAAATTCCATCAACAGCAGGACAAAAAAAACTTTCTTGTCCAATCAATACTTTAACAAGTGGTGCTGAATGTGCAGCAGAATTAAATAATTTTATTATTTTTGCTTTTCCTCTTGAACTTAATTTAGGATATGTAATTCTAAATCTGTATGCACGAGGTTTAACTCTAAAAGTTAAGCTTCCTTTTCCTCTTGC
>JBBSXH010000059.1:0-1641 GCA_038045865.1 Nanobdellota archaeon | reverse complement strand
CATTTTATATCATTCCTAATTTAGTTGCAACATCTATTGCAGGATTTTTTTTATTTAATCTAGCATAAACAAACTTTTGATTATTTCTTATAAGAGTATTAACAGCATCAACTTTAACATTAAAAGTTTCTTCGATTTCTTTTTTTATTTTAGGTTTTGAATCTCTTCTGTCTACTTCTAAAACTAATGTATTATTTGCTTCAAGCAATTTTATTGCTTTTTCGTTTGTTATTACTTTTATCATAATAAATTTGCCTCCAAATCTTTTATTGCTTTTTCAGTGAACATAATTAATCTAGAACCATTGTCTGCTAAATCACTTACAGTTAATTCATTTGTATTTATAACATCAATTCCTTTAATCTTTTTGTTTTCATCTCTTCCTAAAATAAATAACATTCCTGCATTTTGCTTATATCTTCTTCCTCTTAATTTACCGATTCCTGCTCTTATTGACTTCCTTTTAATAGCAACTGATTTTAATTCTCCTAATATTTTACCTAAACTCTCAAAAAATTGCTTTGTTTTTAATGTTAATATTTTGTCTTCAACGATTAAAGGAAGCTTAACAGAAAGTTTTTTGTCTTTTAATGTTGAATATTTTCTATTTAATCCTTCAACAGAATTTGAATAAGTAAGAGCAGATAAAATTGCTTTTTTCATTACTTTTTTATTTATTTTTTTAATTCTAAAAATAGCTCTTGGTGGATGAGCCCTTCTTCCGCCTCTAACTGATGGTATAATTGCTCCTTGCCATGAAAATTGAGTTCCTCTTCTCCAGAAAACTTTTCTTGGGATTCTTGGTATTCCTTTTCCTCTGTCTGTTCCCCAAACATGTCTTCTATGAGTTATATTTCCAGAAGCAGAACGATTCATTCCTGAATAAAGTTTATTTGCATAACCTTGTTTTATTTTTTCTGCTTCAACTATTTTATAGATTATATCTTCTCTTATTGGTTCTTCAAATAATGCTGTTGTTATTTCTTTTGTCTTGTTTCCATTAATGTCTAATATTTGTGCTTTTGTCATTTTGAATTAATCAGATAATCCTGCATTTTTTAATTGAACATAAAAATTATTTGTGCTACTAGTTTGTTTATGAATTTTAATATTACAGACAAGATTTTTGGAATTATATTTTAAGAAATTATTCTCTACCTGTGCTTTTTTAAAAGGCATAGCAAAATAAATCATATGCTCTTTAGAATCTAAATCTTGGCATACAAATTCTAAAAATGGAGCGGGATATCCTAAAAATACTGCTAAATTTTTTCTATCTCTCTCATCAACAACATTAATAACATTTCCATTAATTAAAAGTTGTAAATCTTCTAAACTTTCTAATTTTTGCACTTTTAGTTTTTGTTCTGTTGTAGTTATCATCTTATTTCAATAAATTCATAATTTTTTTGAACTTGTTTTCTGCTCTCTCTTGATGGAGCACTTATTAAAATTGGTCTTTTAACAGGACCTTGGATGCTTCCATAAACAATAAGATAATCAGTTTTTATATTTCCATAATGTTTAAATCCTCCACTAGGATTAATATTTTTTTCAGATATGCTCCCAACATTAACAATCTTGCTACTATAAACAACTCTTGTGAAATATCCCATTTGCCCCATTCTTGGTTGATGGAAA
>JBBSXH010000058.1:0-1304 GCA_038045865.1 Nanobdellota archaeon | reverse complement strand
TAATAAAGTTTATAAAAGATATAAACCTTACTAAAATAAGAATTCTCATAGGAGCAAATAAGATTACAACATTATCAGAAAAACAAAAAATTAAGCTTAAAACTTGTTTTGCTTAATTTTTAATTAAATATTTTACTCCTCCCCCTCAACTTCCGTAACATCATCCCCAAATAATTTTGCAATATCTCCAACTCTATCGTCTTCTTTAAGCTTGATTATCCTCACACCTTGTGTTGCTCTTCCCATAACTCTAATCTGCTTAACATCTGTTCTTATAACAATTCCTTTCTTTGTTGTTACAACAAAATTATCTTTATCATTTACATTAATAGTAGAAACAACATCTCCTGTTTTACTGCTTACTTTCAGGTTAATAACACCCTTGCAAGCCCTTCCAGTTACTCTATAATCTTCAATTGCACTTCTTTTACCATAACCTTTTAAAGTTATTGTTAAAATAGAAGATTCTGCTTTTTCTTTTGCTTCCAGAGGAATAATTTCTAAACTAATTACTTTGTCTTTTGAATTTAATTTAATTCCTGTAACTCCATAACTTGCCCTGCCCATGTTTCTGACCTCATCTGAATTAAATCTAATTGCCTGCCCTTCTGCAGTCATCAGCATAACTTCTTGCTTATCTTTAATCCTTGTAACATCAACAACACTATCAGAATTATCAAGAGGAAGATTAATTATTCTTACTCCAGAATTTCTTGGTTTTGAAAACATGTCTAATTTAATTTTCTTAACCATTCCTTTTTTAGTTACCATAAACAAATAATCATTAAAGTCCTTGATAGCCATAATACTTGTAATATTATCTTCTTTAAGATTAAGCAAATTAATAATTGCCTGTCCTTTTCCATATCTTTGTGTTTCAGGAACCTGATATGCTTTTAACCAGAATACTCTTCCTCTTGCTGTGAACAATAATAAATAATCATGAGTTGAACAAGTGATTATCTGTTTAACAAAATCTTCTGAAGATAATTCTGTTCCAATCATCCCTTTGCCACCCCTCTTTTGCTCATGATATGATTTGAAGGGCATTCTCTTAATATAACCCTTATCAGTAACTGTAATCACAACATCTTGTTTTTGAACCAAATCTTTTTCTTCCAATTGTTTAACTGTTCTAATTATCTGGCTTCTTCTCTCATCTCCATAATTCTTTTTTAATTCTTTTAATTCTTCTTTAATAATCTTCAATATTTCATTTTCATCTTTTAAAATTGCTTTTAATTCTTTTATCAAAGCAATTAAATCCTCTTCTTCTTCTTTTAATTTTTCCTGTTCTAAAGAAC
>JBBSXH010000057.1:0-1256 GCA_038045865.1 Nanobdellota archaeon | reverse complement strand
AAAAATCCAATTATAAACGCGCTGAAAGAGGTTTTTGAAATAAAAATAAAAAAAAATTACGAGGAATTAAGTAAATTAGAAAAAAGTTTATGATGGAATATAAAATTGAGGATATTCAAAATAAAGGAATAAATATGCTTTCTCTCTTTGACGGGATTAGTTGCACCAGAGTCGCTCTTGAAAGAGCAAATATCCCGATTAAAAATTATTATGCCAGCGAAGTGGATAAATGGGCGATAGCGGTAAGTAAAAAAAATTATCCCGACATTATACATTTGGGAGATGTAAAAAATATCGGACACGGAACAATAGCAAGATTACAAAATAAAATGATTTGTGAAATTGATTTAATGGTGGGTGGATTTCCCTGCACCGACCTATCAATCGCTAAAAAAGACAGACAAGGATTACAAGGTGAAAAGAGCGGATTATTTTATGAAATGATAAGAATACATAGAGAAGTTATGCCGAGATGGTTTATTTATGAGAATGTTTTTTCAATGTCCCAAAAAGATAAAGATTTGATTACAAAGGAAATAGGAGAAATTATGTATCCACCCGAAGAATGGGAGATTATTGACGATTAAAATAAATGGATATATAATAGAATATATGATTATAGGAACAATGGTTAAAATAGGTCTTGGAAGAAATATAAAATACCTTAAAGAGAAAGGTTATAAAATACCAACATTTCAAGATAAAAAAGGAAGGATAACAACTGGGAAAGGTAATTATATTTTAGTAAAGATTAAAGATTTGCCACCAAGAAGTAATACAAAATTACTTGTAAGATGTGATGATTGTGGGAAAGAAAGAATGAAAGAGTATTCATCTCTATTCCAAAATAAAGGTGGATTTTTTAAAAGAACAGGCGAAACATTATGTAGTAAATGTGCAAATCACCGAATGAGTGGTGTAAATAGTGGTCAATATAAACACGGAAGTATCCGTTATCCCGAATATAGATATAATGCGAAAAAAAGAGGAATTGATTTTAAAATTACAGTAGAACAATTTAAAGAAATTACATCAAAACCTTGTCATTATTGTAATGGTTTTTCTATTGATAGAAATCCTAAAAGCAGAGGAAATGGTATAGATAGAAAAGATAGTGATATTGGATATGAAATAAAAAATTGTGTTTCTTGTTGTGCTACTTGTAATTTTGTTAAAAACAATATGGGATACAAAGATTTTATCAATTATATAAAAAGCGTCTATAAAACAATAAAAAATTATGAAGTTTAGAAATA
>JBBSXH010000056.1:0-5778 GCA_038045865.1 Nanobdellota archaeon | reverse complement strand
ATTAAATTAAAAAGAGTAAAATCAATCAATAAAAAAGAATGACAAATCTAATAATTAAGTCAAACATAAGAAAAAAATTAAAAGAATTAGACCCTAAAGAAGAAGTGAATAATGTTGCTGTTGAGGTTGAAGCAGAATTAGAAAGAAAAGTTGAAGAAATTCTAAAAAGAGCAATTGAAAGAGCAAAAGCAAATCAAAGAAAGACGATATTTGCAAGGGATTTGTAAAAATTAAAAATAGTAAAGTTTAAATACTATAGCACTTTATATAATCACTATGGTAACTACAATACAAATAACTGAAAACTTACTTAAAAAACTTAAAATAATGAAAATAAGTGATAGAGATAGTTATGAAAATGTTATTTGGGATTTATTAGAAGATTCTATGGAACTTTCTGAAGAAACTAAAAAAAATATAGTTAAATCTGAAGAAGATATAAGAAAAAGAAGAGTGTATAAATGGAATGATGTTGTTAAGGAGTTGAAAATAAATGTACGAAATAATAGTTTCTGACAACGCAAAAGAACAGCTTAAAAAATTATCTCAAGAAATTAAAAATAGAATAGGAAATGTTTTAGAGAGAATAAGGATAAGGCCTTTTTATTTTGTCAAAAGATTAGTGGGAAGCCCTTATTATAGACTAAGAGTTGGAGATTATAGAGTTATCTTAGATATTCAAAATGAAAGACTTATTATTTTTGTGATTGAAGTTGGACATAGAAAAAATATTTATAAATAAAATGAGAAAAATAAAAGGTTTTGAATGGATGATTTTATTATTTAATATTATTTATCTTTTAATATTCACATTTCTTTTTTTAGGAAGAAAAAATTATGAGTTTCTTCTTTATATTGGGGTTGTTGCATTTTTTTTGGTTTTTATAAGTTTGTTGCATTTAAAATATAATTTTAATTATTTTGTTTTAATTGGTTTATCTTTATGGGGATTATTACACATGTTTGGAGGATATTTTATTGTTGGAGAACATGTTTTATATGGCTATCAGATTTTTCCTTTTTTAAGATATGACATGTTTGTTCATGCTTTTGGTTTTGGTTTTGCAACCTTATTCTCTTACTATATTTTAAAACCAAATTTAAAAGAAGATTGCAGCAAGACAGGAATCTCTATTCTACTTATCTTTATTGGAATGGGCTTAGGTGCAGTAAATGAAATTGTAGAATTTATTGCTGTTCTTTTAATTCCACAAACAGGTGTTGGCGGTTATGAGAATACAATGTGGGATATTGTATTTAATACATTTGGAGCTATTTTGGCTGTTATTTGGATAAATTTGAAAAAAAGTCCAGCACAATAATTCTTATTAAGATTTTTAATTTCTGATTATTATGGTAAGTACAGAATATCATATGTTAAATGGAGAATCAATAAATGGAAATTCCCTTGATGTTAACTGCAAAGAAGGAGAGTTTATAGCCAGAATAAATGGAGAATCTGAAGATGAACCTAAAGGGCTGTTTAGGATATTAGGAAGGGATAGAGAAAAATTAACTCTTGAGCAAATAGATTGCAACTCTCTTCATTGGAGAATAAATCCCGGAAGAGGAACAGGAGGATTTAATGGAGATTGTAAATTAAAATGTAAATATTTTGAAGAATGCCCTATCAGGGATTATTTATTGCTTTTAAAATCTGGTTTTGAATAAGTTTTTTAAAAGAATTTTTATTTTTTCTTATTTTTATAATTCAAATAGAATAGATAAGCAATTACAAATGCAGGAGCTGAAATTGGTAAAGTCCAAAATAACATATACCATTCAAATGTAGGTCTTGTTAATAATATAATAATATATAATAATCCTGCTAGAGCAAAAGCAATTGTTCCAACTAATTCATGTTTCCAAGAAATCCATAAGATTATAATTAAGATAAATACAGGGATATTATGCATAAATAATCCTAAGATTATTTGCCAAAAAGTATAATTATTTCCAAAAGTGTCTAAGGAGAATAAAGCTAAAAAACATATAAATAAAATTGTGAGGATTCTTGGTGTCCAAAATAACCATTTACCCACTCTTTTTTTCATGAATAAGATAAGATTGAAAAGTTTATAAATGTCTTGAGCGAAAGATTTATAAGTAAGTGTATCTTACAATAAGAAAGTAGGAAATAGGAGGAAAAATAAAAATGACAATCGATATCAAGAAAACTTTTAGTTTTCTGGATAATCAAAAATTTTAATATGATAGAGAACAAATTTATTGATATAATAAGAATGTCTTCAAAAGGACAAATAGTAATCCCTCAAGATATAAGAGCAGAAATATGTGCTTCAGAAGGAACTATGTTTGCAATAGTCAGCGGAAGAGATAGTATTGTTTTAAAAAAAGTTGCAACACCTTCAAAAGAAGATTTAATTTTTGAACTTGGAAAAATAGCAAAAGAAGGAGCAAAGAGAGCTCAAAAACTTGGAATTAAAGAAAAAGATGTTTCTGATTTAGTTCATAAAGCAAGAAAAAATAAATAAAATGAAAATTGTAGTAGATACAAATTTCCTAGTGTCAGCGACTCAATGGGATTATAGTGTAAGTCATAAGCTATTACAAAAACTAATAAGAAACAATATAGAAATATTTACCACAAGAGATATCTTAAATGAATTTGTAGAAGTTCTAAGAAGAGACTTTCTATATAATGAAGAAGATACTCAAAATATACTTGAGAAAGTTCTTCAATTTTTAACTATTGTTGCTCCAATTAAAAAAATTGAAGTTGTAAAGGATGATGCTGATGACAATAAAATTATAGAATGTGCTGTTGAATCAGAAGCAGAATATATTCTTTCTTATGATAAACATCTTCTTAATCTGAAAGAATACGAAGGAATAAAAATAATTAAACCTGAAGAAGCTTTTGATTATTTTTTGTAAAGTTTTAATTTTTTAATCATTTCTAAAAATATAAAAAGCCAATTTTGTAGATTATATTACAAAAGGTGTAAGATGTCAAACAAATCAAAAGGTTCAAATGCAGAAAGAGAATTGTATCAGATGTTTGTTGATAATAATTATAGGGCTGTTCGTGTTGCTGGAAGTGGAGTTATGGAAAATGCTGATTGTGATATTATTGCAGGAAAAAAAGGCAAGAAATACTGTATTGAAGCAAAGTCTTGCAAAAAACTACCAAAATATATTACAAAAGACCAGATAAATAGATTTATGATTTTTTCAGATATTTTTGGTTTAAAACCTGCAATTGCTGTTAGGATAAACAGAACTGGATGGATTTTTTTAAATCCTCTTGAAATGGAAGACTCTGGAAAAAACTGGGTGATTAATGAAGAGATTCTAAGAAAAAAAGGTAAAAAATTTTCTCAATTTTTTGGAGAAAAAATAAAACAAGAAAAAGCGGATAGTGAAAAAGAAAAATCTTTAAAAATTACAGAACACATTAATCTTGATGAAAAAGAGTTGGATAATCTTATTGGTGATGATTATTCTGGTGATTAATGTTGGTAATGTTTTGGGAGAGGTGAGGATAAATGAAGTGATGGCTGACCCTTCTACTTGTTCTAATGACGATTGTGAATATATTGAGATTAAAACAAATGTTTCTATAAATCTTACTAATTGGGTTATTAAAGTAGGCAACCAAAATATAACTTTTAATTTTTATTTAGTAGATTATTTAATAATAACTCAAAATAAAATTATATTATTAGTAATTTTTCGGTTAATGAGAGCAAAGTTATTGAATGGTCTTCAGTTACATTAAACAATGATGGAGATAACATTTCTTTATTTAATAATAATTCAGAATTAAAAAGTAGTTTTAATTATACTAGCTCTCATGAAAACAAATCCTGGCAATATTGTGATTTTGGTTGGACTGAAAGAAACCCAACTCCTGGTTTTTTAAACAATTGTTCATCTTCTACAAATACTTCAACTCCTTCAACCCCCGCCCCAGAGCTCTCCCTTGACATGACTTGGAATGAAGATGAAATCATAAATGGCTTGGAAAAATTTGATATTGATGTGATTGCGAAAAATCTTGATGATGAAGAAAATTATGATGTTAAAGTTTGGATTGAGTTCGAAGACAATAATACAATAATTTCTCAAACTTATGATGAAAATGATACTTGGGTATCTTCTGATGAGTATTATAATCAATTTTTTGAAAATGAAATTAATAAAACAAAGAGCATAACTCTTAGAATTAAAGATAATTATAAAACTTATCATGGTGATGCAATAATAAAATTAATATTAAGAAAAGTGGGTTCTTCGTCTTATATTGAAGAAATCTCCAAAGATATAATTATTTTAGAAAAAGATGAAGATAACAACACTACAGAACAAACAGAACAAACTTCTCAAGAGATTATTGCAACAAATAGTTCTCAAATTAAAACAATAAAATTAGGTTCTAGTTTAGAAACGATTAATAAGACAAACCTAAAAACAAATAATCCTATTATTTATGAATCATCAAATGAAAGAATAAAAAAATATGCTGTGTTTGGTTTTGCAGGATTGTGCTTGATTATCACAATTCTTGCTTTGTTTAATAAGTTAAACTAAAAGGATAAATACAGATTGGTTATATCCGCCTCGCTTCGCTCGGCGGTTATTTTAATTGCCTTTTCCAAAAGCTCCTCTTGCTCGCTTTTTTCCAAAGAGATTTACTCTATTTTGTTAATATTATTACAATCTTATTCTAAGTTTCATCCTCTTTAAATTTTGAGAATTAATTTCAAAGCGATTAATTCATCTTCTGCAAAAATGGTAAGATTTACACATTACCAACAAAAACATAAATTAAGCTTAAAACTTGTTTTGCTTAATTTAATAAAATCTAGAACATCTCAATTAAGTTTAAAAACTAATTTTCCTAAGAAATGTTAATGACAAATAAAATAAGAGCGATGTTTATTTTTGAAATATTAGGGCGTCCTGCTGAACATATTAAGGAGACTCTTTCTCAATTAGTTGATAAACTAGGAGAATTTCCTGGAATAAAAATTGACAAGAAAAAGGTTCATGAAGCAAAACCTGTTGAGCAAGAGGGTGTTAAAGACTTGTTTACAACATTTGCAGAGGTTGAAATATTAGGAGATAATATTGATGCTATCACAAATATTGTGTTTAATGCAATGCCCTCGCATGTAGAAATTATTGAGCCAGATGAATTAACAATAAAAAATTTTGATTTATCAAATTTCTTGTCTTCATTAACTGTAAAACTCCATAGATATGATGAAATTGCAAAAACAATAACTCTTGAAAGAAATTTTTTAGTTGGTAAGTTAAAAGAACTCCAAGATAAAACAGGAGTTAGTGTAATAAAAGAGGTAAAAGTTTCTGAGGCAAAAGAAGAAAAACCTGCTAAGAAGGAAAAGAGTTCTAAAAAGAAACGATAAAGCAAGACTATGGAAAATATTATTGTAAGAAATAAGAAAGAATTAGAAGAAAAAATAAAGAAATTTTCTGATAGCGGAAAGAATAACCTACATGTTATTAGTGATTTTGATAGGACATTAACAAATGCTTTTGTTAATGGGGAAGGGGTACCTTCTCTTATTTCTGTTTTAAGAAATGGAAATTATCTTACACAAGATTATTCTCGAAAAGCCCATGCTCTTCATGATAAATATTACCCTATTGAAATTAATCCAAATAATTATACTTCTTGGTTTAGGAAAGGATTAGTTTTAAAAAAATTAAATAAATATGAGGAGGCTATTAATGCTTATAACAAAGCTATTGAAATAGATCCCAATTTTAAAGATGTTTATAACAGTAAAG
>JBBSXH010000055.1:0-8216 GCA_038045865.1 Nanobdellota archaeon | reverse complement strand
TGTCCAAATCCAAAATGCGAAAGCAAGAAAGAATTAGACATCAACGGAAATACAAAAGAAAAAGAAGAGAGATATGTTGGAAAGTGACTAAGGAAAAAATATAAAATCTGCTTCTTGCCCAACTTTCTGAGAATCTAAACTATGTTTCCCTGTTGTAAAATCTTCATAAAAGAAATTTGCTAATTTAGATGTTTCTTGTTTTCCAAAATTAGATTTATCTTCTTTACTGACTCTTCTTAAAATTTCTTCTGCACAAAAATAAAGCACATTTTTAATTTCACTTTGATTATTAGTCATCAAAAAATATGCATCTGTGGGATTAATTCCGCTAGCCCCTGTATTAGCAAAAGTTTGTTCACAATGAACTTCATAAGAATTATTCTTTAAATCATTTATTTTTAGTCTAATTAATTCTTCTGAAAATGAACCTTCTAAATTATCTTTTCTCTTAAAATATTGACGAATATACCAACCAATATTTTCTTTTCTTTTTTCTAAGCTTCTGGGAGCTTCCATACTAAAAAAATTTTTACGACAACCGAGTTTAAAATTTCTATATATTGAAAGAGTTTGATTAAAATCATCATCAAATAAGATTAAAGCTTTTCTATTATCAAATAATTTTCTTTTAAGATGATATTCTGCTGAAATTAATCCTTTTGGAAGTTCAACTTTTGAATCAAGCATGTAAAAATACTAAAAACATTATTTAAAAACAAATCTATACTAAGAAAGATATATCACAACCATCCTCTCTTCCTCACACCCTCATTAACAATTTCAAAATTTAATTCTCTTTCAGGCAACGAACGATGCTTCCTAATTATTGCTTTCTTTTTTCCACCTCTGTTTTGCAGTTCTATTGCACACTTGCTATAATATTTCATTAAATCTCCTCCAACAATATTAACCCCTGCTTGCTTTCCTGCTTGCCAATCTTCTTCTGATAAAAAATCATTATAAACCTGTCCAGTAATTAAAACAGGAATTTCTCTTTTCCTTGCTATTTCATATAATGCTTTCATTTGATTAGCCAAATCATTATTTACCTCTTTTACTGCATCAAATCCCTTTTTTCGTGCTTCGGCTAATTCAAGCCGATATAGCATTGTCATAGAATCAACAATAACTAATCCAATATTTTGATTTGATTTTATTTCTTTTAATAATCTAAAAAAAGATTGTTTTTGTTCTTGAAAACTCGTTGGTTTAAGAATTACAATATTTTTTAAAACAAATTCAGGCAATCCTGATGTTATTTGGTTTATCCTGTCAATAGAAAAACTTCCTTCTGTATCAATAAAAATTATTTTCTTGTCTTTTTTTGCATTATGACATGCAGCTAATAAAACAAAATTACTCTTTCCAGAAGCAGAAGGTCCATAAAGCAAAGTGATAATATCATTTTCATAACCGCCTTCAAGAAACTTATTAATATCATGACTTCCAGTCATAACTTTATCTTTTATCCTATGTTCAAAATTCTTAGTTAATTCAATAGGTTCCATTTTTTATTTGTCTTATTTAATAACTTTTACTTCTTACGATTTTAATAATAATCAACTCTTATACTTTTTAGCTTATGTTAATTTCACTTGAGCAATAAATCAAAGCGATTTAGTTTTGTATATCAAAAAAACAATGTGCATAAGCACTTGTTTTTAGGATGCTCAGAAATTTTTAATTTCTGACATTATTAAATGAAGAGTAGTTATTAGTTTAGTTTTGTTATATTTATAATAAGAAAACAGATTATAAGGATTATTGTATTAAAGTTAATAAAAATAAATTTTTAAATCGCCTTTTTAAACTCATCAGCATATTTGCTTAAATCTTTCTGGATTTTTGCAATTGCATCTTGTAATGCTTTTTTTGCTGTTTTACCATCTGTTTCTATTCTTAAAATAACTGGTTTAGAATAATGTTCTTTTTTCCAAACACCTAATTTAACAGAATCATCTTTATTCAAATAAACTCTAACAATTTCTGCAACTGTTTGATTATCTAACTGAACTTCAAGTTCATTTTTTTCATCCTTTAGTATTTTTAGTTCCATGTTATTAAATTTTTATTTCTATAGATTTCATAGAAAAAGTGGGTTTTTAAACCTTATTAGTCAAGGTTTAAAAGAGAATAAAGCTAATCGAAAATTCAGGAAAACAAGTTTTAACCTGAATTTTTTTGTTTTCTAATAATGTTATAATCCCTCGAGATATGTTAATCATATTCAAAAATTATATTAATCATCTTCAAAGCTTAAAAAATTAATTTCAAAGTTGTAAAAGATTTAAACATTATTGATCGGTAAAATAAACTTAGGTTAGCGAAGCTCCTAAGTTTATCATAAAATAAATCATATATCGTAAAAATAACTTAGTCAATTAAATCTCTTCCTCTTCAACCTCTACTTCATCTTCTTTTAACAATTCATCTCCGCCCAAGAACTTGTCTAATTCTTTTGATTCTCTTTCTTTTGATGCCCTTAATTCTTCTTTTCTTGCTTCTACTAATTTTTGTCTTTGCTCAATTCTTTTTGCTTCTTCAAATTTTTCCTGTTTTGTTGCTTCAACTTTTTTCTTATTTAATACTTTTAAATCAGAGATTCTTACTCTGCTTAAATTAGCAGTTGATAAATCTAATTCTCCTTTTTCAAAATCAACTCCTTTTAAATTTTCTCTTTCTATTGGTTCCTCAAAATCTTCTTCTAATCTTTCAATTTCTTCTTCAGGGATAATATCTAATTCTTCTCCTTGTTGATTTAATAAAACAGGGCTTCTTCTTATACCTCCATCCTGCATCATTCTTTCTCTGTCTCCTATTTTTCTCAAACTAATTTGGAAAAGTTGCTCTATTTTTTTCAAAACTCTATCAGCATTTTCAGGTAATTTTCCTCTCTCAAGCATTTGAAGAACAATTAATGATTCACTTAATGTTTCACTTAATTTTTCTTGAGTATATCCTTTTCTCCTTCTATTCCTCATAATCTCCCAATGGAAGTGTTCAATAAGATTAAGCCGATTTTTCTCAGGAAGTTCTAATTCAGGACGAGAATCAAGCTCTTTTAATCTATCTTGAACAAAAAAAGTTTTATCAGGTTTTTTTTCAGTTATGCCTGCTAATCTTTTCATTCTTTTATAAACTCCTTCTCCTCTTTCTGCTTCTTCTAATTGTGAAGAACTAGGTTTTTTGATTACAGTAACATTCTCAATAATAGAACATCTTTCACATAAATTAGCTATTTCTCCTTCATAGATTACATCAAATAATCTAATTCTTTCTCCATCAACCCCGCACCTAGCACATTTTTCCATAAAATATACTATTGAATGGTATTTTTAAACAAATTGATACTAAAAAGTATATAATAGTTAGATAAGAAATTAGTTTTTTGAAGTAAACTTCTAAGTTTTAGTGTTAATATCTTAGTGGGAATGAGCTTTGTGGGAGATAATTTTAAATTGAAAATTGAATTATTTTTATAAATCTCATAAACTTTAATTCTTCTTACATAACTAATTCCTACAAGAATATCAACATTTTCTCTTAAAAGCTAAGCATAGAATAACTAACCAAGATATTGCTCTATTTGGTCTATATTTTTTGGATAAAATATCTTATCTTTCTGATTTATCAAAATAGTTGGGGAGTTTTCTATTCTATATTTAAGTTTAAGTTCATTAATTAAATCATCTTTGATATTTAAGTCAAAAGAATAAATAATTAAATTTTTATTTTGAGCAGAAACTACATCTAATAATCTTCCTACTTCCTCACTAGAAATTATCTCATCCTCATTATTAGAATAAAAAAACAAAATAGTCTGGATAGTACTATTGCATCTTTGATTAATCTGATTTACAAATTCAAAATGTTCTAATTCTACTAAACCATAAAATTGCTTTTTGAACAATACATTCTTGTCACTTTTTCCAAATTTTCTCTCAAAAGTATTAATCAAATCTCCTTGAAATCTCAAATCTTCAGATACTTTTTCAAAAGAACTAAGAGAACATAAATCTTTATTAAATAAAGAAAAATAAAGTTTATCTTTAAATATCCCATAAGAAAGTTCTTGATTTAGTCCAGAAATTCTTTGATATTCAAAATAAGATAAAGAATAAGTAAATCCAAAAACCAAAAGAAACAACAGAGTTCCTATTAAAAATGCAAGAATATATCTTCTTTTGCTCTGAATTTTTCTTTTTTCGATAGTTTTTTCCATAATTATTTCCATGAAACCTTTTTATTTAAAAGTATGTACGGAAGAGAAACTAACCACCAAAAACCAAATAATATTGCAAAGCACAATATAAACAAAGGAAGTGTTATTACTAAACCAGGCATTTTACCAACTTTTTTTGAAGCATAAAAAATATATCCTCCTATAACAACCACAAACAAGAGTATAAAGATGATAATTGGATTAGTTAAGAGCAAGAACAAAGCTTTTTCAACAACATGCAGATTTAGCTTAAAAGTATTTTCCAAATCAAAATTAATACTATTTAAAAAAAGTATTTGTTTTTTAACATCTAAAAGAGTTTTAATAAAAAGATAAAAAGTTACAAAAACAGAAAAGAAAATACTTATCAAAGCAATAGGAATAACAAACATGCCCATGTCTCCATATTTAGGGTTTATCATCTTTCTATAATTCCAAAGATTATTAATAAGCCCCACATACCATCTTCGTCTTTGTTTTAAAAGATGTGAAAATTTGCTTGGAGCAATAGTATAAACAAGGGCATTAGAATCATTTTCAATCCTGTATCCATTAAATTGAATTCTCAAAGCAAGTTCTAAATCTTCAGTTACATTTCCAACATCATATCCCCCATATTCTTTAATAAAACTCATTCTATAAGCAGAAAAAGCTCCAGGAGTAATATGTATTGCATTTAAAAAGGCAAATGTTTTTCTCAAAAACAAACCCAAAATATATTCTGTATATTGAATTCTCTGCAAAATATTTTTTGGAGTTTCTATAAGCATAGAAGGAGTAACTGACATTATTTTTTCGTCTTTAAAATATCTCACCATTGATTTAAGAGAATTAGAGTCAACTCTTGTATCAGCATCCATGCTAAAAAAAATCTCTCCATGACATTTTTTAAGCCCAAAATTTAGTGCTGCTCCTTTTCCTTGGTTTTTCTGAGAATAAACTCTAACAAAACTACTTTCATATTTTCTTGCTGTTTTAAAAGTATTATCTTTAGAACCATCATCAATAATAATAACCTCAAGTTTTTCTTTAGGATAATCCGAGGCAAGTATTGATTTTATTGTTTTTTCAATTGTATTCTCTTCATTGTATGCAGGAATTATTACTGAAACTTTTGGAAGTTCATTATCCTTAAACAACAAAGGAGTTTTTTCTCTGCCTTTAATAAAACTTAATATATAAAAAGTTGTAGCAACTAATCCAATATAAATAGATACATAAATAACTATTTGAATAAGTTCCATTTTATGATTATTGTTTAGGTTCTAGAGTATCTTCAGTTTTATTTTCCACCTTACCTTCGTTTTTCTCAATTCCAACAACCTCTCCACCTTTTTTCTGCAGGTGAAAATATTCAAAAAAATTATCTGATAATCTTAATTCTTTTGTATGTCCTGCTCTCTTACCAATAACTAATCCTACTTCACTAAACTTTTTTATGTGGTCATAGGCTTTGTTTCCTCTAATATTAATAATTACTGATTGTTTGACTGGTTGTTTGTAAGCAATAACTGCAAGTGTTTCCTGCTCTGCTTTTGTAAATTCAGAATTTCCTGTAGCAAGTTTATTTATCATATGAACATACTCTTGCCTAACATCCATTTTCCACATATCATCTTTGGCAATAATCTCAATTGCACATGTTTCATTATTATATTTCTTAGCTAACTTCTCAAGTAATTCTCTTAACATTAAAGGATTAATATCAGTAAGCATGATTAATTCTTGCAAAGTCAAAAATCTTCCTGAAATAAACAAAGCAGCCTCAACTTTTTTAAAGTTTTCAATTTCTCTGTCTTCATCTAATTCACGAGCAGTATCTGAAGATGTTCGTGCAATTGCCTGTCTCTCTGCATTTCCCTCATTTTCCATAAATTAACTAATAAGAAATATGTTTTAAAGGTTGTGATTTAATTAAGCAACATAATTAAAAGAATAAATTATATATAAATCGGGGCATGCAATGATTCATATCTCCATCGCTCTAATTCATCAAGAATAGGTTTCAATTGCCTAACTCTTTCTCTTTCTCTTTCTTTCTCTTCTTCATCACTAAAAGGATGATAAGGACCAACAAGTATTCCTTTTCTCACCATCTCGCTTAAATCATTTTCTACCATATTAATATAATTAATCTCAAGTTTATAAAAATTATTGTATTCTCCTCACATTATCTTAAATCTCAGTATAGCCCCTATCCCGCTTAAATTATAAAACTGCACTCCTTCTTCAGTTTCTACTGAAATCATTTCAATTTTAACACCTGTTTCAATTGCTTTTTTTTCAAAATGAGAAATCTCAGATTTTTTCAGTTTTTTTGATAAAAATAAAGTATCAACTGCTCCATAACTTAATGCTTTCTCAACTTCTTCTTCACCATATGCTGTTTTGTCCTTGTCTTTTCCAAGCATATTAAAAAATCTCTCTAAAAGTTTTCTCTCTTTTGTAATTTCCTGTTCTGCTAAAATATCTCCTGATGCTTCAACTAATAAATCAATTCCATGTTCATCAGAATATCCTATATCCTTAACACCTAAAACTTTATTTTTTAATGAAGTAACTAATTCTCCTTCTTTTAAAAAATCCTCTTTTGTTGGTCCAGGCCCTCCAATAATAATTCCTTTTAAATTAGTCATATTAAAAAAATGGTCTTTCATTGCTTCTGCAACTTTTCTATAAAAATCTCTTGCCAGATTGTCTCTAATTCTGCCGTAACGTGCTGAGGAATTATGAACAATAATTCCATTTGCAATAAAATTATGATTTTTAGTCTCAATATCAATTGTTTTTTCTATTTTTAATGGTTGTATTTTATGAATTTTAACCAAAATCAAATTAGAATTATAAATAAACTCAAGCCTTTTTTTTAAATCTTCATTTTCAATTCGATTTAATATTCTTTCCTTAAAAACTTCCTTACTCATCTGCCGTTTATTAACAAAAAAAGAAGGACATTTAAAATAGCTGGTATTTAATCCTGAGTTTCGGATTATTCTAGCAATATCTCCACCATTTATAACTAATTGTCTTATATTGCTTCTATTTTTCCTATTTGTAATAAGGATTTTTAATTTATTATTTTTCTCAGAAGAACTAAATCCTATCAGATTTTCAAATACATTCAAGCATTTAAAATCGTCTATAGCTAAAGTATATCTAATATTTTTTGAATAAGGATTTCTCCGATTATCATATTCATTTATTGAACTTACTATACCTAACCTAAGTAAACAAAAATGTAATTGTCTTGCTAATAATTTATTGTTTATTCCTAATGCAACCCTCCCCCCGGAAACATAACCCTCTGCATCAAAAAAACCCTTGATAAAAGAAGCTAAAATATTATCTGGAGATTTTAATATTTTTACTGGCATCTTAGAATTTACAGCATAAGCCAATTCAGGAAATTCGTTTTTAATCAGCTTAGCTAACTCTAAACTATAAACCCTCAATTGATAATAATTTTTACTTTCTCTAAATCTATAACTACATTTTGTATTAAATAATCCATCAATTAATTTTTTATAAGCTAATGCTAACTCTTTTCTTTGTTCAAAAAAGGTTACTCTATTTTTTTCCATACACCCGTCTCCTAAAAAATAACCTAAAAATTGAGCAAATTTTTCATTTAAGACATTTGGCAAAACAAAAGGTTTTGAAAACTCTGTACAATTCTCAATAAAAACTTTAGAATCAATATCTAAAAAATAACATAATCTTTCTAAAATCTCTCTTGAAAGATTCCTTTTACCAAGCTCATAAGTAGAAACAGCAGTTTGAGTTATTTCAATCTTATCCGCAAGTTCTCTTTGAAAAAATTGTTTGGTAGTCCTTTTTTCTTCCAGTAGTCTTTTGCCATCATTATTTATTTTAAAAGAATTATAATAATCTTTAGTTTTAATTTCCTGCAATTCTCCTTGGACATTAATCTTTTCTGGCATAATTAAAAAATCTCCTTCTTTAATTTCAAATAATGGTTTTTCTTCTATCCCTA
>JBBSXH010000054.1:0-8833 GCA_038045865.1 Nanobdellota archaeon | reverse complement strand
GATGCAGAAACAAGATTTAAATTAAGAATTGAAATAAATAATACAAACCCAAATAATAAGATTTTATTGTTTTTCATCTTGCTATTTATGAATTTAAATATTTATCTTTAAAAAAATTAATAGCAGCTAAGTGTTCCTGAAACTCCTTTTCTTCTGTATTTGCTCTTATACAATATATCGATTTTCCATTACCAAAAGCCATTGTTTCATAAGCAATATCTTCACTAATCTTTATATTATTACTGCAAATGTTTATACTATTAAAAGTCCCTTCTTGAGTAGTCACTCCCCCCTCAAAAAATAATTTTGTTAATAACCCCTTCATGTCTTGCCCAGGTTCTATAAAAGTTTCTGTTATTTCAACCACTTGTTTTTTTGTTACCATTTATCTTATTTTTTATTTTAGTAATTTGATAAACTATTTTAAGCTTTGCAGATGAGAAGATTAAATTTAATTATTCTTTCCATAACTTATTTAGTTTTTAGAGATTATTGATTTTATTCTTTTACTTTTCATTTTTGAACACACTTGCAGGGCTTATATCCTTTGTTAAGTGCAGAATCTTTTGTCTTGAAGATTATTCTTGATTTTGGCTGGATGTTTTTTGCAAAAGGACAGCTTTTTATATGAAATTTCTTTCCTTCTTTTGCAGCAACAAAAGTTTTTTTTGCTGGTTTTGTTGTATTTGATGTTTTTTTGCTTTTCCCAAAATTTTTCTTTTCTTTTTTAAACAAAACCCAGTCAACATCCTGAATATTTTCTTTTAATTCAGAAATCTGATGCTGTATATTTTCCATATCTTCTCTAACTTTTTTAAAAGAATTTACTATGTTTGATTCTAATTGACCCATAGATTTTTCAGGAGACAAGATTATTTAAGGTTTCCCGTCGGAATTTAGTTACTGGGTGGTAGGTAAAAGTTGGACTAAACAGCCATCACTTTTTCAATAGATGCTTCAGATAATTTTATATCTATAACAAATAGTGCCTTAGCAACAGGATTGTCTAAATTTATTTTATATAATGTGCTTTTTCCAATTTTTCTGGTTTCTGTTATTATTTCTTGTTTTAATAATTTTGGGAGAAGGTCTATTAGGGTAGTATAGGCTACTTTTCCCCCTTCGGCTATCTGAGGTAATGAAAAATCTTGAGAAAAATTATCCATTAAAAAATCTAAAATTCTCATTTTAGGATTATCACCAAGATACTGCAAAAAAAATGATTGTATGTTAGTTTCTGACATTTTTAGTTTTTATAATTTATTAGATTATTCAAGTTTATTATATTCTTCAAAAATATTAGATTTTTAAGATATATAAACCTTTCTATATTTTAACTATTCCGTATTTAATTTACTAAAAAACTATTATAACTACAATAAAACAAATGTTTATAAGTCTTATTTATATTATCTTTTAGTAAGTTCATATTTCATTTGGACTTGCAAAAAGGGGTTAAGATGTATAATGAAGAATTGACAGCAGAATTATTATATAAACTTTATAGAAAAGGTATTTGGGGTGGAAAACATACTCCTCTTAAAAATTTATACCATTTAACAAGCAGGATAATTATTAAAGATTCTGAAAAAGCAGCTAAGGAATTAATTAATTTAGGATGGATTTCAGCAAAAAAATCAACAGGAGAAATTCATGTAAGTTTAAATCCACATAGAAAAGGAGAGATAATTTCATTTATACTAAAAGTTTTAAAAATAAATCCTGAATTTTTAAAATAATTGCTTATTCTTAGTTTTTAACTCACAGATTTCAAAAACTCAAGATGACTTTTCATTTGAGGTGAATTAACAACTTTACTAATTCCTCTAAAAAGATTTGTGTAAGCCATAAATCCTAATGATAATGATTTATTTGGAACAGTCCATATTCTTTTAAAATTATTTTTTACAGAATAAAAATCATTATATGCATTAATAATCATATTCTGGAGTTCATAGGGAGAAAAATTTTTAGGCCTTATTAAAACATGATGCCCATCATATAATGACCAATCATTAGACAATATTCTATTTTCTTCTTGCATTATTTTATGAAATCTAGTCCCTTGACCAGGAACAATTGGAAATAATTGCATACTATCTAAATTATTATTCATCCAGGAAAGTGTTTCTTTATAAATTTCTTTAGTATCCCCATCTAATCCAAAAATCATCATCCCATGAGTCCAGAATCCATATTCTCTAAATGTTTTAACTGCTCTTTTATTTTGTTCTGCACTCTATAGGGCTTCCCTAAATCTTGCAAACTTTCATCATTAATAGATTCTAATCCTATGCATAATAAAGTTATACCTGCTTTTTTCATTGATTTCATTAATTCAGGATTATCTGCTAATTTTATTGTTGTCTGAGCAAGCCCAAGTTTTTTATTTAATCCTTCATCTGCAATTTTTTCAAGCAAGTTTATTGTTTTATTTGGAGAACCAATAAGATTGTCATCTGTATAAAAAATATATTTTCCTAAATCTTTTGTTCTTTTTAATTCTTCAATAACATACTCAATTGACTTTGTTCTATATCTCCCTCCATAAAATTCAGTAACAGTGCAAAAATCACAATCATTTGGACATCCTCTTGAAGTTTCTATAGCTGCTCCTAATACCTCTCTTTTAGTTTCTTCATCATAATATGGATGAGGCAATAAACTCAATTCTTCAGAACTCATTAATTTTCTAGAATTTGTGATTATAATTTCTTTTCCTTTTTTAAAAGCCAAACCATCAATGTCTTTTAAAGTTCCATAATCTTTTGTTATTAATCTATTCATTAATTCAATAAGAGTTTTTTCTCCTTCACCTCTAACAACAATATCAGAATTTTTTAATGCTTCTTCTGTTCTAAAAGTTGCATCAAACCCACCTGCAACAGCAATTCCATTAGGATTATTTTGTTTGTATAAATTAATCAAACTCATTGTTTGAAAAAAAGTGCTTGTTAAATAAGAAGCTAATAAAACATCTGAATTAAAAATTCTTTTAAAATTTTCAGAAGTTAATTTCCCATTTTTTCCATGATATTGAGAACTTATAGTCCTGACATTTTCCCATCCATCATGTCTGAGACTTCCTTCTAAGGCATGAACTGCTCTTAAAGGCATCCTAGATTTACTAAATTCATGAAAACTTGGTTTCCCATTTAATATACCATATTGTGTTGGAAGTAATTCAATAAGAGTTACAGAACTTTGTTTTGTTAATCTTTTCATAAAAAATCAAGAATAAATGTGTTTTTAAAAATTGTGATGATAAAAATTTTTAAAGGGATTATTTATGGTCGCTTCCACACCCACAATTATATCCTATATACCCGATACTAAAATCTTTTTTGAATTCTGTTATTTTTGGGTCAATTTTATTATCAAAACCAATTATTTTCTCTAAATAGTCATGAGCACAATATTGATAATTACCTTCTCTATCTGAGTGAGATTTTCCATCAATATCAACACTCCAATTCTTTATTTCTATTACAAAACCTATTGGTTGAGAGTAAAGTTGAGAGGCATAGGGTTGAGGAGTATAATCAACTTGAAAACTATTAATTTTTACTTTCCTTTTAATATTATTTCTAATTACAGACAAGTCAGTTTCATTTAAAACCCTATTAAATTCTTGAGAAACAATTCCAGTTAACTCTTGAAGCTCTTTATCAAATCCTGCCCAAATTTCAGTTTGTTTTTGCTCTCTTTTTTGGTAGGATAAATCAACTTCTTTTATTTTTTGTTTTAATTCACGATTCATAATCAATGAAACAACAAACTATTTTTAAAGAAGTCTATGCTGAATTATATCTATTCATTCTCTTTCATTCCCTTCCTGTTTCTAATTCTTCTTACAACTTCAGGTTGTATGCTTGAAGGAACTTTTTCAAAAGTCTGGTCAATCATACTGAAATTTCCTCTTCCTTCTGTTGCACTTCTCAAATCACTTGCTATTCCAATCATTTCTGCAACAGGTAATTTAACTTTTAATACAATATGTCCTGCACCTTGTTCAATATCAAGAATTTGTCCTCTTTTAGATTGTGCAAGTTTTGTTATTTCTCCCATGAATTGTAAAGGTCCTTCAATTAATAATGTCTGAACTGGCTCATACAAGCAAGGCCCAGCACTTTCAATAGACATTCTCATAGAATCTCTTACAGCAGGATAAACTTGAGCAGGCCCTCTATGGATTGCATCTTCATGAAGTTTAATGTCCATTAAATTTACTTTTAATCTCATGCAAGGTTCTCTTGCTAAAACTCCTGCATTTACTACTTGTTCAAAACCATCCAACACCATTTCAATAACTTCTTGCATATGAACTTCTCCTTTTGTTTTGTCTAAAAATACACAATTTTTGTAAACTGCTCTGTATTGTCTTGCTTCATCATTTGAAATCCCACACTCATTTAATTTATGCCATAAAACTTCATCTTTCTTTTTTCTTCTTCCTTCATGAATTTCTCCACTTTTAATTGCTTGATAAACTGCTTCTTCTAGAGGTTCAATTTGTAAAAAGAATAAGTTGTGTTTGTTAGGGGATTTACCTTCTCCAACTTGCCCTTTTTTTGAAACTGTTTCTCTATAAACAACAATTGGTTCTGATGTTCTAACTTCAACACCTTTTTCTGTTCTAATTCTGTTTTCAATAATTTCTAAATGCAGTTCTCCCATACCTGACATTAAATTTTCTCCTGTTTCTTCATTAATTTCAATTTTCAGAGTAGGGTCTTCTTTAGCAACTTTTTTCAAAACTTCAATTAGTTTAGGTAAATCTTGTGGTTTTGGAACACTAATTGATTTTGTAATAACTGGTTCAAAAATATGTCTTATGTTTTCAAATGGCTCTTGAGGAACAAGAGTTATTGTTTCTCCTGTGTCTGAAACAATTCCTGAAATAGCACAAACATTTCCAGCAGGAACTTCTTCCATTTGTTCTGGTTTAATTCCATTATAAACTAAAACCTGCTGAATTTTTTGTTTTGATTTTGCATTATTTAAATAAACATCCATTCCTGGTTTTAAAGTTCCTGAAAATAATCTTCCTGCTGAAATTTCTTTTCCACTTCTAGGGTCAATAACAATATTTGTAATTACAAAAGCAGGTTCTGCATTTCTATCACAAGTCATTAATCCTTTTCCAAATTCACTTTCTTTATCTCCTTGCCATATTTTAGGGATTCTATATTTTTGTGCATCAACTGGTGAAGGTAAATGCTTGATTACCATATCTAAAAGAACTTCAAATAAAGGTGCTTTTTCCCATACCCATTTTTGTCTTTCTTCTTCATTCAAATCATATAATTTTAAAATATCTCCAAAACTAACTCCTTTCTTTTTCATAAATGGAACTGACATAGCCCAATTATCTTTTGCACTTCCAAAAGCAACACTCCCATCAGCAACATTTACTTTCCATTTTTGTTGGAATTCTTTTTCAGCAATTTGTTCAATTAATAAATTAAAATCAGAAATAATCTTCATGAATTTTTGTTGCATTCCTTCTGGAGTTAATTGTAATTCTTTTATCATTCTGTCTGTTTTGTTGATAAACAAAACCGGCTTAACTCTTTCCCTTAATGCTTGTTTTAAAACTGTTTCTGTTTGAGGCATTATTCCTTCTGAAGCACAAACTAAAACAATAGTTCCGTCAATTGCTCTCATGGCTCTCGTAACATTTCCAGAGAAATCAATATGTCCTGGAGTGTCAATTAAATTAATTAAATATTCTTTTCCATCAAATTCATGAACCATAGAAACATTTGCAGCATCAACAGTCAATAATCTTTCTTGTTCATCTGAATGTTGCCATGTTGCCATTCCACCTTCTAAATCTCCTGCAAGTTTTTCAGACATCATTCCAGCAGCAGCAAGAAGATTGTCAGTGAGGGCAGTATTATGAATTATCATTCCCTCTGAAACAAAATTATGATTTTCAGGAATTGTAAAATCATATACTACATCTTGAAAACCAGATTCAGTTGATTTAACTTCTATAAATGCAAGATGATTAGAATTAAAATTCTTTAAAACTTTATTAATTAACATAACTTGATTTCCAACTCTAACTTGATCACAAACAATACTACCAGAAACCTTGCTTACAAGCAATCTTAATTTTTCTGATTTTTCTTTATGGAAAAATCCAATTTCTTTTTCAAAATTAATAGCAGATAATCCAGAAATTGTGATAGTATTATCCTTTTCCTTTATAGCAATACAACCAAATCTAAGCAATAATAAATGCAAATCTTCAATCATTTGATTGCTTGCAGAACTTATTGTAATTGCTCTTCTTGATTTTTCTACGCAACCATCAGTGTCAAAATACCCTTTTAATAAATTTGCAATATATTTTTTATCTGAATTAAAAACAAAATTTGATATCTTGATATTATGAGATTTCTTTTTTAAGGGATAATCAAATAAACTTTTAAGAAAATATACGAGAGTAAGATTAGTGTGAATTTCAGGAGTTCTATCTTTTCTATTCACTCTAATAGTCTTAATACAAAGATTATTGCACATTTCTACGAATTTCTTTCCTAATTGTTCTTTACCAACAATAAACTTTTTATTGCTTCCATCCCCTAAAAATAAACCAGCAAGATAAAAAAATTCTTCAAAGTTTTGTGGCATTTTTATCTTTAAAGAATTTCCTCCAAACTGCTTGCCAGTTCTATAATAAATAAAATCAATATTATCATACAAAAATTCTAGATTAAATTTAAATATTTTTGAAATATAAATTAAATCATTTAAATTATATCTATTTTGCCAAATACCATGATAAAAGGATTTGGGTTTTATAGAAAGTTCAAGTTTTTTAATTCCACATTGGATAATCTTTTCTTTTAATGAACTATGAAAATCTTGTTTTAGATTAACATAAAAGTTTTCTTGTGAAAGTCTTGTTAATATTTCTTTTTTAATGTTTTGTTTGCATTCTATATCTAATTTCCTTGCACAAACAATTCTGTCTCCTAACTTTAAATCCTCTGCTTTAATATCTTTAAATTCTTCTCTGTAAACAGTATATTTATGTTCAGGAGTAGTTTCAATTTCAAAACCATTTCTTAGTTTAACTTTTGTTGTCTTTCCTCCAATTAAACGCCATGCATGTTGTATTTCCTTTTTCTCTAAATTTCCAGTATCTTTGTTTAATGAAAAGATTTCTATTTTTTTATTAGGAGAGAATATAGTATGCTCTTCATTTTCCTGAAAGACAATCCCATTATCAGAAATCTCTTCATACATTTCTTTTGCAGTTTTAATATTTCCGTCCGCTAAAAGAATTCGTGAGTTTCCTGAAATGCATTTTCCGTGGTGAATATGCGCAGAAGTAGCAATATTTCTAATGTCTTTTTGAGTATTAACTAATCTTGCTATCTTTTGTAAACTTGTTTCTTTTTTAGCCATGATTATTTATTTTTTGTTATTTTAATTTACCAACGATTTGTTAATAATGTGATACCCTCTTACCTGCTTGAGCAATTAAATCCAAAGTGATTAAGTTTTGTATATTATTGATAAGTTTAATTATGGATTTGATTATTATTTATTATTGATATATTTTTTTATTATTTTTAAATTATATTTACCTCGCACTATCAGCCTGTTTTTCAGAATCATTCTTTTTAGCCATTGCATAAGAATCTGCTTCTTTATTATATGCTTTTATAATTTCATTTGCAAGTGTTTCTTCAATACTTATTTTTTTGTTAAATGATTTATCATAACTTCCCTGAATGATATATCTTAAAGTCATAGTAACTCTTCTCAATGGAGAAATGTCTACTGCTTGAGGATATCTTGCTCCTCCATATTCAATAATAGTAACTCCATCTCTTGGTGCAGCATTTTCAATAGCAGTAACTAATACTTGAATAGGATTTGTTTTTGTTCTTTCTTCAATAATCTTTAAACAATCTAAAACTATTTTCATGTTTTGTGAAAATTTCCCTGTTTTATGAGAAGTAATAATTTTATGTTTTTTCCCTCTGTGTCCTGGAACTGCAACAAGATTTGCAAAAATTTCAATTAAATTAATTTTTGCTTTTGAGAATTTTTCTCTATGTCTTCCATAACTTTTTACAACAAGTTTTGGTTCAAGATTAATATATCTTCTCATTCCAGGGTCTTCAACTTTAATAGCACTTGTATCATATAATCCAAAAAGTTTAAAATTATTTTTTGATTTTGATGCCTCTATCTCAGCCATCTGGTCAAGTTCTTCACCTTGCTCTTCAAGAGTTTCTTCTATTTCTTCAAATTGTGTTTCTGCTTCCATTTTTAAGGATTAATTTCTGTTAATATTTCTAATTTATTGTTACATTTATAATGTGAAAATAAAGAAGTTACAAGCATCGTGGCTCCAATTCCAATTTTATATTTATTTTCTTTTAACCAATTTGTGATATTATATTCCATTTTAATTATTATTTTCTGTTTTATTTTGTTTAATCTTTTGGTAATCATCAGTAATTTCTATAACGGTTTTAAAGAGCTCTTTGTTTAAAGGCACTAATTCTCCCATAGAGTTATAATAATATTCTGGTTTTGGATTTTCGTTTCTCATTTTATCGTCTTCCCTTCTCAATCTGTCCTTTCCATAATCTTCTTAATGGTTGGTCATTTACTTTAATTACTGCCCATCTAACACCAGGAATATCTCCTTTGCTTCTTCCTTGTTTTCCGCCAATTCTTTCAATAATTACTTCATCGTGTTCATCAATAAATTTTTGTGCAAGATTGCCTGGAATAAATGCAGTTACAGTTCTGCTGTTTTTTATTAATTGAACTTTGCAGCATTTTCTCATTGCAGAATTTG
>JBBSXH010000053.1:0-6841 GCA_038045865.1 Nanobdellota archaeon | reverse complement strand
ACTTACAAAACAAGCTACGAATGTTTTAGACCAAATAAATGTGGATGCGACTTGGACCGCCGGTATTACCGCGGCGGCTGGCACCGGTCTTGCCCAGTCCTTATTCGCTAGTCTTTTTACAACTAACAAAAGTTTTCTAAAAGAAAACACTCTGACTCATTCTGTCACTCTTTCGAGCATTGCAGAATTTCCTCGACTGCTGCACCCCGTAAGGCTAGGAATAGTGTCTCAGATTCCTTCTCAGGGCCTCTCCGCTAAGAGCCCTTACTGATCATTGGCTTGTTAGTCCATTACACCAACAACTACCTAATCAGCCGCAGCCTCCTCCTTAAGCTCGAATTTGAAAAATAAATCATTCCAGAAATTATTTTCTATCAAGTATTAGCCTCAGTTTCCCGAGGTTATCCTTGACTTAAGGGTAGATTAGCTACGTGTTACTGAGCAGTTCGCTGTCTTTCGACAAACTTGCATGTCTAAATATAAGTCAGATAGCCGCATCCGCCAGCAGGATAAACTGGATTTAAAATAAATATTATGATTCCTAATTATATTGCTGTTTAAAAAAATTATAACGGTTTTGACTACTCTATTACATCCTACACTTAAAATAATTTAAGGTAATCATCCAAGTTAATGTGATTAACATTTTTACAGAAATTTAACGAGGAAAGAGGTATTTAAAGGTTTCGCTAAATTTTGAGAAATTTAGAAACCTTTAATGATAAATTTAATTTATTAAATACTAAAGATAGACGGGAAAATTAAAAAAACTGAAAAAAGAAAAATCCTAATACCAAACTAATTATGTTTGCGATTAGAGATATTAAAATTGCCTTCCAATATTTAATTTCAAATAAAGATTTTATTAAAAATATTTCTACAATAACCACAAAAAATTCTATTAAAAATATGTTCATATAAGCAGAAGATAAATTAGCTAAAGGATTTGTAAATGCATTAATCAAAACAGAATATAAAAATAATTTTCCATAATCTTTTCTAATAAATAAAGAATAAACTATAAATTCAATTAATATTGTAAAAATCAAAGCAAGCAAGACAAAAACATAAAGATTCATTTTTTAAATTTTCTTTTAATTAAAATAAAGATAATTATTATTAAAACTAAAATAGGAATTCCAATATAAAAATAAATTAAATAATTTCTATTAATTGTTGAACTATCAGGTGCAGTTTTGATTTGACTTAAACTAATTGTGTAAAAATTATTTTCAATTTCTTCAGTGCTTGTTATTGGTTTTGTTTTATAATGTTGGACATCTTCAATAACTTTAATAGCCTTATCAGAATTAAGATAATTTAAAATCTTAGTAGTATTTTTAAAATCTTCTTCAATAAATTCTGATTTTTTTAAAGCATAAACAGAAACTCGACAAAATTTATAATAAGGAGTTTCAATTGTTCCATCTTCTTTAATAAAATTAATTTCTCCATCAATCTGACTCCAATAACCACACATTCCTTCATCATAGGACTCCCCTAATTTACCAACAACAAGAAAATTATAATCAGGAAAATCATTAATATTAGTTATCTTATTATTAATGACTATAGGTGAATATCCGGGCATAATAACATCTGCATTTACAAACGGAACTATCAACATCAATAAAAATAACCCTAAAAATATTTTTTTCATTTTTCTTTTGAAATAAACTATAGATAATATAGATTAAAATAATCCTCCCATGTTTGAAAATGCAATTAAAAGAAGAACAAATAAACCAATTATTATTAATGAAGAAAGTACTAATGAAATTATAGCATAATTCTTTCCATCTAAATTATTTTTTTTAATATAAGATAAACTGATTATAGAAGTAATTATTGAAAGAGGTACTAAAAAAAGACCAGAAATACCAACAATAGTTTGAAAATTATTCTGAAAATCTTGAAGAGAATCTTTTGGGCTAATATAAGTATCCATTGTAAAATTTGTAATAATCATTAAGATAAATAGTAAGATACAAATAAAACTAAATATTGCTAATTTGCTTTTTTTCATCTTAAATTATTTATCTTCTTTAACTAAAAAACTCCACCAGGTTTTTTTTATTTTAATAACTTCACCAGTTTCTGCATCAACTTGAACTTTTTCAGAAGCTATTATTTTAAAAATTCCTAAAAATTTTCCCTGTTTATTTCCTGTTAATTCATAAACAGGCTTAGCATTATCTCCTTTTCCAACTTCTTTTAATTGAATTGTAAATCCCAATTCTCCAAGTTTTGCAATTGCTGTTGCCGAAGCTGTTTCAGGCATAATTTTTATTTCAGCTTTTCTGCCGTTGCTGAGAGTTTTGTAACATAAGTTGTTTTCTGAAATTGGGCAAAGATTTTTTTCATTTAAGGTATCTTTAGAATCGGTTTTCCATGGCTCAACTTCACCAGCATTAACCATGTCATAACATTGATTATTATATCCGGGCCAAGTTGAATCACTAATCAAGTCGCATATAGTTTTGTTATTTTTTTCTACTGCTATTCGGGCATAACATCCGGGAATCCATCCAGGTACACTTGCAGAAGCTAAATTTTCACATATAGAATAATCATTATTTGTTATTGCAAGATTAGCATAACATTCTTGTGTTTTTGAGGAAGAGGTAATACTGCAAGTGTTATTTACAGCCTTTTCACATTGCGTTTTGCTTTCAAAAGTCTGCAATCCATAATACATATATGCTCCGCAAAATTGTTTTTGTGAGCAATCTTTATTATCCTTGTCTATCCAATAAAGATTTTTACAACTTGAATTATCTTCAATTGCACAAGCATTAGAACCTACTATGCATTTATTATCAATACAAGAATAAAAATTTCCACAGGTAGATGGGACAAATCCAGCAGGATAACAATCTTCTTTTATAGTACAATTAGTAACACAAGTATAACTTACTATAGCAGAACAAGCCCCATTTTCTGGAGGTATGCATGGTAAAATTGTTTTGATACCATTTTTGCAAACACAATCACTAATTTGAGGATAGTCTTCACAATAAGAATTAGTTTCAGCACTCACAATTCCAATCATTCCAAAAATCATAATTCCTAAAAAAATACTTAACATCAAACTTAAAGCTATTTTATCCATACAATCTATTACACTCTCTACCTTATAAATGTTTTTTAGACTTCAATAAAGATTGAAGCTATACTAACCACTTTAATTTCTAATCTTACTTCTAATATTATTAAATCAAACCAGCTTGATATCATATTTTCAATCTCAAATATTAATTTTTTAAATTTGCAGATGATGAAGAAGTTATGAAAGAGAAATCCCACATAATATTTATTCATCAAATTACTAAAATAAAAATTTTACTATCCGCCAAATATCCCTTTAAACCAATTAAGAATTCTATTAATTAATCCCTCGCTCACACAATTTCCAGAAACACAAACATTTGAAGAACATTCAAAATTATTTTCACAAATTTTATCTCCAGCAAATTGCTCAATAAACTTTCCTTCATCACTGCAATATTTTCCAGCTTTTCTGTACCCAAAAGGATAACATTTTTTATCAAGAGCACAAGAATCTTTGCAAACTAAAATCTCTTCTTCAGTTTCATTTGTTTTTGTGTTTTTTTCTTCACATTTAGAATTATAAGCCCAGTTTTCAATTTCATCACTTTTCATAAATTCTTCTTTTCTAAAACTGCATTTATCTTTGTAAAGAATAATAGTTAGTGCTGTTTTAATTTCAAATTTTTCGTGAATATAAGTTTCATTTATATTATAAATCATTATTCCAAAATCCTTAAAAAAACCTTTTTGTTTTAATATATCTATTTCTTTATCCATGTCTTGACATGAAGGGCAATTATTACTTTTAAAATAATAAAGCATGCCTTTTGCTGGAGGAATTTTTGTTGAATTTGTTTCAACTGGAACAGAAGTAACTGTAGGAATTCCAACATTTGCTTCTGCATAACATTCATTCCAAATAGAAAAAGAATTAACACCACACTTGCTATTGTCTTTATAACATTTTCCTTCACAAAACTTTTTTGCATATTCTTGCCAGATTTCACTTGGCTTGCAAGAGGTTGTATCTTCAGATTTAGATTCACTTCTATCATAACACTGCCAATATGCAAATTTAAATCCTATATTTTTTATTTCTTCAATTTTTGTTTCTCCGATTTTGCATTCAAATCCAATTTTTTCATCATTCCCATCTATAGTTATATATTGATATCCTCCACAACTTGATTTCCATGTTATCTGCTCGCCTTTTTGCCCCTTAATTTCAGCAACATAATTTCCAATTCCTGAACAATAAGCTCTTGAATTTTGTTCAGCAGTATAACATTTTTCTTCATTCTTAGAATTCATAAAACCACAAGATATTTTTTCTGAAATTTGCTCGCCTTTCAAACATGCTCCATCTACACATCCATTTAGGCAATTAGATGTTGTTTTTTAGCTTCATTATTTTCACAATAATATTCTGTAAGTATCTTAGAATCTCCACATAAATCCCAATGCCCTGCATCATTTTCTCCTGTTTTCATAACCCCTTTTTCATAAAAGTTATTATTATCAGAATCAGTGCATATTTGAATTGTCTGAACTGGTTGAACAGGAGTTGCAGTTGGCTTTTCAGTGTTAGGGACAGGACAAGAAGGGCAAATGCAAACATTATTTTTTATATCGCATTTTTCAGGACCATAAATTGTTCCGTCATTGCATTTTGTAGTTGGGCATAAACAAGCACCATTAGAACATCCATTTGGACATGAAGTTCCTGTGTCCCATTCTAGACAAGAATCTGAATCATAATTTCCACAGGTAAAAAGATAGTTATAGATTCCTGAACATCTTTTGCTTCCTAAAGGAGAGCAATCATCTGCGCAAGTAATATTTTCTTCAGCACTTACAAACCCAATTAAACTCACAAATATAAACAAAAACAAAATTACAATCACCAGCTTTTTCATAAAATATACAATATCTTCTACCTTATAAATTCTATTTAAAGTTCAAGAAGAGTTGAACCATAACTTTTTTTGATAATTTATAATCTCTATTGATATTTTAATCATCTTCGTAGCTTAAATAAATTAATTTCAAAGCGAATATGACTTACAGATATTAAAAAATAAAAGAAAATTAGAGTTACGACTTGTCTTCTTTAATTTTCACGAACTTCACTTCCAAATCTTTTTTTCATCAAAAACCTTTATAAACTATCTTTTATCTCAATCTTTATAAATTATTAATCCAATAAAAGTAAAAGATGCCTAAAACAAAATCAAACGAAAATTCAGAAGAAAAAACTGCTCCAAAGAGCTTAGCAGAGCAGTTGAGAGAAAGAATGTCAAGAGACGAACCTCAAAGAGAATCAAGAACAAAATTAAAACAAGATATTTCTGACGAGGAAATAGAAAAAATATCTAAGAAAATTTCAAAAAAAGAAGTTGAAGAAGAAACAAAAGCAGTAAAAAAACAAAAAGATGGAGAAACACTAATTCCACTTGAAGATTATATTAAATGTGCAGTTCATTTAGGTACAAAAGTTATAACACCGCACATGAGAAAATTTGTTTACAAGAAAAGAGCAGATGGACTTGCAGTAATTAACACAGTTTCAATAGATGAAAAATTAAGAGAAGCAATTGCATTATTAATAAAACATAATCCAGAACAAATTTATTTAGCGTGCAAAAGAGAAGCAGGTTGGGATGGAGCAAAATTATTTTCTCAAACAACAGGAATAAGAGCATTTACAAAAACATATCCTCCAGGAATAACCACTAATTTAATTTTAGAAAACTTTTTTGAAGCAGAACTAACAATTATCTGTGACCCATGGATAGACAGAAATGCTTTGGTTGATACATTTAGATTAAAAAAACCAGTAATTTCATTCTGTGATACTAATAATTATACAAATCAAGTAACAAAGATTATTCCTTGTAATAATAAAGCAAAAAAATCAATTGGATGTATTTTATACATTTTAGCAAGAGAATATTGCAAGGCAAAAGGCATACCTTTCACAGCAACCTTGGAAGATTTCACAGGTCCGTTGGAAGAAGTTGCAATTAGATGATTGGACTTTTCTGAAATTTAAAATAATTTTATTTAGTTTTTGTTAAAAATCTGCGAGGGAAATTTATCTAGTCCATAGTCCAAGGATAAATTTTTTCTGATTTTGATAATGTTATAGTATTATTCGCTAGGTTTCATCATTTCAAAAGATATGTAAATCATCTTCATATCTTTAAAAATTAATTTCAAAGCTGGAAAGATTTACATATTATTAAAAAAAGAAAAGAAACTTGGGTTGGCGAAGCCACACAAGTTTCTGTATAGGTATATTTCAGAAAACTAATTTCTTTTCTATTAAATCTTCTTCTCAATCCTCATCACTCTTTTTAACTTACTTTTTCTAACACTTCCATAAATTCCTGTTTTAATAAAATCACAATTAAATCCAACTCCTAAATCTGCAATAGTATTGTCTTTTGTTTCACCGCTTCTGTGAGAAATAATTGTTTTAATATTATTTTTCTTAGCAATATCAATTACTTCTTTAACTTTCAAAAGACTTCCAATTTGATTTGGTTTTATAATAATAGCATTTATTGATTTCATTCTTATTGCTTGTTTTAATCTTTCTGGATTTGTTGTTGTTAAATCATCTCCAACAATAAGTTGTCTTTTATTATTGAGAATACTAAACCCTGTAAAATCATTTTCTTCTAAACCATCCTCAACATAAAGGATATTAAATCTTTCAATTAAGAATTTAAGATATTTTATTTGTTTTTGCTTATCAAATTTTCTTGGAGGATTTTTATAGTCATAA
>JBBSXH010000052.1:0-8912 GCA_038045865.1 Nanobdellota archaeon | reverse complement strand
AAGCATCAAGATTAAAGCCAGTTGATGCACTAAGGTATGAATAAAATTAAATTTTTCTTTTTTGTTTTATATTATTCTTAATATAAATGTTTATAAACTAATTAAAATAATTATTTTCAGAAGAAAATAAAAAAGAGGAATAACATGGCTAAAAAATGTATTTATTGTAAATGTGGACTTGCTGATGAATCTGTGATAGATTTTTGTGATAGATGTGGGATTAGTGTATGGGGACATAAAATGTTTCAAGCAATAAAACACAACATGCAAACTGCAGAGAAACGCGGGGATTTAATGCAGGGCGAATCTTAAGGGTTTAATATTTCTATAAACGGTTAATATCTTGTAGTTTCTACCAGATTTGGCTTTAATTGATTAGAATTTGAATGATAAGCATATTTCACTAAACATATTAATTTACTTCTACAAAACTTCTTGCTGAATTTCCCATAAAATTGTTTATAACATTACCAACAAGTTCAGTTATTTTTCATAATCATAGGAAGGTTTTTAAAGGTGGTATTTTTAAGAATTTTATTAGTATGTAAGTTAACTTAGTGGGCTTTAATGCCTTAAATGACTCTGAGCACTAAGAATTAAAATTAATTCTTAGTCTGTTATTTATTAACTCAAAATTACAAAAAAATTTAAAATGATAGCAAACAAATCACAAAGAGAACATGGGAAACTTAAGCTCAGTAATTACTTTCAAGAGTTTAAAGATGGAGATAGAGTTGCAGTAATAAGAGAACTTTTAGTTCAACCAAAATTTCCAGCAAAAATTCAAGGAAGAAGTGGAAGAATTGTAGGCAAGAGAGGAGATTCTTATCTTGTGAACATGAAGGATTTAAATAAAGAAAAACTTTATATAATTCATCCAGTGCATTTAAAGAAATTAAAGTAATAAAAAAATAAATTTAAACATAAAAACAAAATGATACTTGAACGAAAACCAGTAAATCTTTGCGAAGTAGAAGAAATACTTAAAGATGTTCCTGAAAGCGAGAGAAAAACTCAAATGGATTTATATTTAAAAAAATTCTGTAAGACAAAACCAGAAACTGCAAAAAAAATAAAAAAAGACTTAGAAGACATGGATTTAATGAAACTTAAAAACGAGCATATAGTAAAAATTATTGATTTATTGCCTGAAGATGCTTCAGACACTAATAAAATATTCACAGATGTGAGCTTAACAGAGGATGAAACAAATAAAATACTTGAGATTGTCAAGAAGCACAAATAAGGAAAATGGACAAAGAAGAATATGCGATAGTATTAGATTACCTACCCTATGGTTATCCTTTAGAAAAGAAAATGATGCCTATAGCACAGGCAATAGGTGAAAAGAATTTTACTTTACTTGAATTAGTTCCTAGAAGAGGAATGAAATTAGAATTAAAAGAAAGAGTTTATATTGGAGACGGCAAGAGAGACAAAGTTTATTATATTCTTGGAAAAGCTCAGACAAATAAATTAACAGAAACAACTAAACAGCAATTAGGTGAATTTATTGCTAGTAAAATAATAGAAAATGAACAAAAATATATTGATTTCTTTAACAAAGCGCAGGCAATAAATACAAGATTACACCAGTTTGAATTGCTTCCTGGATTTGGAAGAAAACATAGTGAAGCAATAATAACAGAAAGAGAAAAGAAACTTTTTGAAAGCTTGGATAGTTTAAAGAAAAGAGTTTCAAATCTGCCTGACCCTAAAAAAGCAATTGAAAAAAGATTGATAGAAGAAATAACTGGAAAGGAGAGATATAATTTATTTATAGAAAGATAATAAAAATGGAAAAAGATAAAAAAACAAATGATGAAACAAAACCTGAAAAGAAAAAGGAAAGGCCTGTAGAAAAACAAAAAGAATATGTATCTTTAGTAAGATTATTGCAGACAGATATACCTGGAAACAAAGAACTTTTAGTAGGATTAACTTATATTAAGGGTGTTTCTTGGAGTATTTCAAATGCAATTACAAAAATTTTAAAATTAAACCCAAAAAAGAAGATTATTGAATTAACTGAAAAAGAACTTAATAGTATAACTGAATTTTTAAAAGCTCCAAAATTACCTGAATTTTTAATGAATAGAAGAAGAGATTTTGAGACAGGAGAAAATCACCATTTAATAACAACAGACTTGGATATTAAAAAAGAGTTTGATATAAGAAGATTAAAGAAAATAAGAAGTTATAGAGGATTAAGACATGCTACTGGACAACCAACAAGAGGACAAAGAACAAGAAGTCACTTCAGAGCAAAAGGAAAGAAAAGAGCAGTAGGAGTTACAAAGAAAAAGCCTGAGGCAGCTGCAAAGAAATAAAATGGTAAAACAATTAGAATTTAAATTTTTGGAAGAAATGAGAAAGGAAGATGAAATAGAAGAGATGAGAAGATTTAAAAGAGATAATAAAATAGCAGGCATAACTATTGCAATTGGGCTTCCTATTCAAATAGGTGCAATGTATTTAACACAACATCCCGAATATGCTAAAACAATTAAAAATTATGTTAGATATTTATTTAATTAAAAATGGTAAAAAGATTGCACAACACTTATTCAAAACCAAGAAAGTCATACGACAAACCAAGAATACTTGAAGAAAATGTGCTTAAAGATGCATATGGACTTAAAAACAAAAGAGAAATCTGGAAAGCAGATGCTGAAATTTCAAGAATAAGAAATCTTGCTAAAAAAGCTATTACAAAAAGTAATGAAGAAAAAGAATTATTTGTAAAAAGATTACATAAACAAGGATTTAATGTTAAAGAATTTGTAGATATTCTTGCATTAAACAAAGAAGATTGGTTAAAAAGAAGATTACAAACAATTGTTTTTAGTAAAAAATTAGCAAGCACTGCAAAACAAGCAAGACAATTAGTTTCTCATAAACATGTTTTAGTAAATAAAAGAGTAGTTAATATTCCATCTTATCAAGTAAGTTTAGAAGAAGAACCATTAATTTCATTAAATCTTGTTCTGAAAGTAAAAGCTCCTGAAAAAACAAAAATTGAAAAAATTAAAGAAGAATTATTAAACGAAGAAGTTGCTGAAGAAGCAATTGAAGCAGAAATTGCTGAAGAAATACTTGAAGAACCAGAAGAAGTAATTGAGGAGGTAATTCAATAATGGAAATGGAAAAACAAATCAAAGCAGATAATATAGATGAAGAAATTAAAGAACACAAGATTGTTAAAGAAGAAACAAAAACAGAAGTCAAGCATGAAGAAAAAGTTAAGAAAGAAAGAATTGCTGTCCTGAATATTTATACTACTTTTAATAACACAATTATAAACATGACAGATTTAGCAGGAACAACAATCGCAAAGTTTTCAGGCGGTGGCTCAACAAAACAATGCAGATTAAGAGCAAATCCTACTATTGCTATGTTTATTGCTCAAAGAATAGCAGAAGAAGCAAAAGAAAACAGCATAACTGATTTTTATGTTAAAATAAGAGCAGAAACAGGGCAAACAAATCCTGGGCCTGGTGCACATGCTGCAATCAAGTCTTTAACAAGAGCAGGATTTAAAATATTAAGTATTATGGATACTACAAGAATAGCAAGAGGAGGACCTAAACAAGGCGGAGGAAGAAGAGGAAGAAGAGTTTAATTAAATAAGTTTAAAAGTACATAAAAACACAAATTAAAATGGATCAAAAGAATAAACAGAAAGTACATGAAGGGTTAAGAATATTAATAGAAGATGAAGTATTTAAATTCAGAGGGGATCAATCTATGGATCAGATTTTAACAAATAAACAAAAGATATCTAATCTTATAACCTATACTCGTCAAGTAAACTATTCTCCAGGAGCAATGCAAATTGATGCCCTGCAAACAGAATATGAAAATAAACTAGCAGAATTCAGAAACAATTTAAAATGATAAAAATTAAAGAACAAGACAAGAAGAAAGGCAAGATGAGTTTTATTACAGACATGTCTATTAGTTTAGCAAATGCTGTAAGAAGAAGTGCTTTAGAAATTCCAACACTTGCTATTGATGAAGTAGAAATCATGCAAAATGATTCTGCATTATTTGATGAGATTTTAGCTCATAGAATTGGATTAATTCCAATTAAAACAAATAAATCAGACAAAGAAATAAAATTCAAATTAAAAGAAGTAGGGCCTAAAACTGTTTATTCAACTGATATTAGTCCTTCTGTAGAAACAGATTACAAATTACCTTTAGTTATATTAGATAATGAACAAGAAGTTCAATTAAATGCTTTTGCAAGAATGGGCAAAGGAATTGAACATTCAAAATATTCTCCTGGATTAATATATTATAAACATGATTTAGACAGAGATGTATTGGATTTTGTTAAAGTAGATGAAAATGGAAAAGTAAGTTTTGATGAGGATGAATTAAAAGAAAGAAAAATACCTGCTGAACAAATGGAGAAAATTAGAAAAACAAAAGAAGTTAATGAATTATTATTTGGTATAGAGTCATGGGGACAAATTGATGTAAAGGATATTTTTTTAAGAGCAATTGAGATATTGGATAAAAATATTGAAGAGCTTAGCAAAGAAATTAAATAGTTAAAGTTAAAAACAAATTTCTCGCTGAATATTTAAGCGGGGATGCCAGAGCGGTCAAATGGGCATGCTTAAGGAGCATGTGGCTTAGTGCCTTCGAAGGTTCAAATCCTTCTTCCCGCATAAGAGAACCAAGGTTCTCTTATCAACTCTCCTTTAAGAGAGTAAAAAATTTAGATACTATGAGAATAAGCAAAACTAAAATAAGTCAAAGAGCAAAAAGAAAAACAAACACAATCTTAGTTGAAACTATAGAACTTGCTAAGAAAAAAGATTTAATGGATTTAGCAAAAAAATTATCTACATCTACAAGAAGACAAGCAAAAATTAATTTAGAACAATTAAATAAAATAAAAGAAGCAAAAATAATTATTCCTGGAAAGGTTTTAGGAAATGGAAATATTGAACATAAAATCACAGTTATTGCATTAGCATATTCAAAATCAGCAGAAAATAAATTAAAAAAAGCTGGATGTGAAATGAAAATAATTTTACATGAACTTCAAAAATCAGACTTGAAAGGAATTACAATATGGAAAGAATAATTGTTGATGGAGAAAATGCAATCTTTGGAAGACTATGTAGTTTTGTTGCAAAAAAAGCATTAGAAGGAAATGAAATAGTTGTAGTAAATTCTGAAAAAACAATTATAACAGGAAATAAAATAGATATTATTAAAAAAAGAAGAGAATTAATTGCAAAAGGTGGAAGTGCAAGAAAAGGACCTTTTTTCCCAAGAATATCTTATCAAATATTAAAAAGATGTATTAGAGGTATGCTTCCAGATTATAGTAGAGGTATTGGAAAAGCAGCACTTGAAAATATAAAGTGTTATAATGGAATACCTACTGAATTTGAAAATCAAACTATGATTAAATTAGGAAAAGCAAAGCCTCTGAAATATTTAGAATTAAGAGAGCTTTCAGAAAAAGTTTAAAACAAAGAAAATGGAAAACTCAAATACAATAATCAGTAAAGAAAGAATAACTATGAGTGGAAAAAGAAAAACAGCTACAGCAAAAGCTACAATAAGGAAAGGACATGAAAGAATTACAATAAATAAAATACCTTATCAAAATTTAGATTTTATTAAAAAATTAATTATCCAAGAACCACTTGAAATTACAAAAAAAGTTTTAGGAAATTTTAATTATGAAATTTCTGTTACAACAAGCGGTGGAGGAAAAGAAAGCCAGATTGTTGCATCAAGATTAGCAATTGCAAGAGCTCTTGTTGCATTCACAAAATCAGATGATCTAAAGAAAGCATTTAGTACATACGACAAAAGTTTATTGGTTGCAGACACCCGAAGAAAAGAAGCTTGTAAGCCAGGTGATAGCAAGGCAAGAAGAAAGAGACAGAAAAGTTTTAGATAATTAATAATAATTGTACTTTTATAAGATTTTAAGTTTATCTATTCTTTAAAATATTTTAATTAATCTTTAACTTTTTACAGATTTTATCTACCATCATTTTTTATAAATATTTTTTCTATGTCCTATTTTTAAAATTGTTATTAATTCTTTGTTAATCTCAAATATAATTCTATAATCTCCAACTCTTAATCTAAATAAATCAGAACCCTGTAATCTTTTAATATCTGCAGAATCAAAATTTTCTTTTAAGCTATTAACTTTTTTATAAATTCTAGAACCAAGATCTCTTTCAAGTTTTTGTAAGTCTTTAACAGCTTCTTCTTTCCATTGTATGTTAAACATTATAAATTTAGCATTTTTCCAACTTCTTCATGAGAAAAAGTTCTGCCTTTTCTAGATTGTTCTATTTCTCTTTTTGTTCTATCATTAAGTTCTAAATTATCTTCAATCATGTTTCCAATTATTTCATTATAGGTTTCTCTTTGGAATATTTTCATTTTATCTAAAATTTGTTTTACATCATCAGATATTTGTATTGTAGTTGGCATTTTTCAATTTAGTATATTTTATTTATTTTGGAATTGGGAAATAACATAGGCATTTTATTATAACCTATTATAAGATATTATAAATAGTTATAGTATTTAAATATTTTGGTTCTCGGTATCTACTTAGCTTTCTGAAGCTCAGCGAAGAAGTAAGTTTTTTATTGATTTTTGCTCATCGACGGATAACTTCAGAACTCTGAGTAGATACGGGATCTGTATTAATTCTTATAACCATGAATAAATCTCCTTGATGATATAAAGGTTCAAAGGTTTCTTTTGCTCTAAACAATTTTTTCATTTTTGTTTTTTCAAATGTTTTTTTAATAATTGGTTAATAGAATGAAAAAATTAGATAATGAACTTTAATCTCTGAGCCTTGAAGTCTAATCTTTAAATATAATCTTTGAAGCATCACAGCCCACCACAAGAGGTCATTTTAAATTACTTTAAATGTAATTATTCTAATCCTTCCAATTTCTATTAACCTTTATCTAGCTAGATAAATATTAATCTAATAGTTTAGTATTCCAATTAGTCATTTGTAGTTTATTGTCTAAAATTCCTTTTTCTATTTCTAGTTTTTCAATTTCATCTTCTACTTTTCCATAATCATGAGCAATTATATTTCTCATACCCTTAGCATCTTTTAGTTTCTCTGCTAATTGTTGAGGAATAATCTTATTCAGAGATAAAACATCAAAAACCTTTTCTTCTTCTTCAGGCATCTTAAAGCCTTTTTCTTTAACTACTAAAAAACAAGAATCAATAATAGATTCTATTATTCTTTCAAAATACCTTTCACAGGCAGCTATTGTTTTATGGTCTTTTTTATAATCCTCAACATTGCTTGGAACTATTTCTAGTAATTTTTCTAGATAATCTTCAATTTCATTTATTTTATCATCTATTCTACTCATTTTTTATATAAGACCTCATGTTTTTTTAAAATATCCTGTTTTATTTTTTCAGGAAGAACATCAAATACCTGGACTTCAATTTTATCAGAAACTCGTCCAGAGATTCTTGCTCTAAACAAAAAGGCTTCTTTTTTAGTTATCTTATCAAATAGAACTACTAAGTCTATATCAGATCTAAATGAGAATTTATTTTCTATGATAGAGCCAAACAACCAAATTTCCTTTATTTTGTCTGCTAATTGATCTTTTAATATTTCTTCTTTTGCTTGTTTTATTTTTTCTTTAGAAAGTTTAGATTTTTTTAATTCAAATTCAGATTCAAACTTAGAAACTTCTTTAATAAATCTTAATTTTTCCCTTATATCTCTAGAAAGTCTGTTTTTTTCTGATTGAGTTAGATTTATTCCTTGCAATTGTTTTTCAATTATCACCAGCTCTCTTTTTCCAAATATCTTTCTTGATTTCTCATTTTCTTTTAAAAATTTTAATAAGTCCATTTTGCAGTATTATAATAAATAACCTTCATTTAGGTTATTATAACCATAATAATGGTTATATTTAAATGTTTCTAATAGTGTTATAATCTTAACAGCTAGGTTTCATATCTTCAAAGATTAATTAATCCTCTTCAAATCTTAAGATCATTTGCAAATATTTTTAATCAAAGGAGTATTATCTCTTTCATCATGAAAATCCTAGATTTTCCAAAAGAAGGCAGACCCAGAGAAAGGTTTCTTAAATTAGGGCCAGAAGCATTGAGTGATGCAGAGTTGTTTGCGATACTGCTGAGGACTGGGACAAGAGGGGAAAATGTTGTTGATATGTCCAACAGATTAATAGCAGAATATGGTTTAGATAAACTATTTGAATGCAGTCTAAAAGAATTACAAGAAATAAAAGGAATAGGCCCTGCAAAAGCAATGCAAATACTAACAATTGCAGAAATACAAAAAAGAATTAATCAATCAAAACATCCAATAAAAAAGATCACATGTGCAGAAGATGTTTTTAATTATTTTCATGAAAGACTAAAGGACAAAAAAGAAGAACATTTCTATATTCTAATGCTCGACACAAAAAACAATATAATTGCAGAGCAATTAATAAGTAAAGGAATTCTTGATGCTTCAATAATTCATCCGAGGGAAGTTTTCAAACCTGCAATAAAAAACAGCGCAAGCAAAATCATCCTAGTGCATAATCATCCGAGTGGAGATCCAAACCCAAGTGGGGAGGATTTGGAGATAACTGAGAAACTCACAAATGCAGGTGAGGAGATTGGGATAAATATCTTAGATCATGTAATCCTAGGAAAAGAAGGGTATTGGAACTCTAAAGAAAAAGGCTAATCTAATTTCTACCGCGCAAAAAGACATCTTACTTTATTCCTTACCGCGCAACAAGACATCCATTTATTAATATTAATACCTCTTTTAATTAATCTCGTTTTTATATTCGATAAATATAATTATTTGTAAAACTGTTAGTATCTAAAATTTCTTCTTTAGAGCAAGA
>JBBSXH010000051.1:0-1505 GCA_038045865.1 Nanobdellota archaeon | reverse complement strand
TGAAAAAATGACTCCTGAAGATAGAAGTGCTATGCATGAAGCACTTGAACAACAATGTTATCATCATGATACAATAATAACTCTTGCAGACGGCTCTGAAAGAAAAATAGGCGAACTTGTTGAAGAGTTATTAAACAAACACAAAGAAAAAATAATTCAAGGAAAAGATTGTTTAATCCTCCCAACAGATGAATTAGAAGTTCTAACTACTGATTTTAAAAATATTTTCAAAACAAAAATTAATAGAATAAGCAAACACAAAGCATTTGATAAATTTATAAAAATAACATTTTCAAATGGAAGAAATATTATTGTAACCCCAGAACATCCAATCTTCACTACTGAATATGCAGAAATAATCACAAAAAGAGCAGATTCAATAAAGATAGGGGAAAATGTCCCAATACCATTAATAATGCCAATAGCAGGAGAACAACAAAAATTCAATACAGATATAATTAACAAAAGAGCAATTCAGCATATTAATATTCCAAAAAGTAATTGCAAAGAAATATTCAGATTAGCAGGTTATTTTATTGCAGAAGGTTCAAGAGAAATTAATAGAAAAAAGCTAATTGGAATTAATTTCACAAATAAAGACCAAAGATTATTAGATGATTTTGAGAGTTTAATGAAATTTATATTTAAATTATCCCCATACAAACAAGCAAGAATAGACGAGCATGAAGTAAGATATATGTATAGATACACTTCAAGAGAATTAGCAGAATTCTTAATTAAAAATATGCCTGAAATGATGAAAACTTCAGGAGAAAAACAAATCCCTCAAGTTTTAATGAAAGGAGAAAAAGAAAATATTTCTGCAATGCTTTCTTCTATGTTTGAAGGAGACGGACATGTTTCAATTAAAAAAAGAACTATAAGAGTAGGTTATTCAACAAAAAGCAGAAGATTAGCAGAACAAATCCAAGATTTATTATTAAGGTTTGGTATAAGAAGTAATTTAAATAATGATAGAGAATACTTCAAGGTTTTGATAACTTCCTATGATAATCTTCAAAAATTTTTAGAAGAAATTTCATTTATTACTCCTGAAAAAAATCAAATTATAAAAAATTATCTAAATGAAAAAACAATAAAAAGAACTGTAAAAGATATAATCCCAAAAGAATTCAGTGAAAAAATAATAAATATAATCCAACAAGAAAACATACAAGAAGTAGGAAAATACAAACAATATGATATAATCTATGACCATTCAATAAAAAAAGACAAATATTCTTTTTCAAGACAGTTTATAATCAACTTACTAAAACAAGTAAAAAAACAAGAAAATATAGAATTTTTAGAAACTTTAACTTCAGATATTGGCTTTGAAAAAATTTCAGGCATAGAAATAATAAAAAATGAATCAGAAAATTGGGTATATGATATAACAATAGAACCTACTCATGCATTTGTATCTAATGGAGCTATTCTTCATAATACTGTCACAATTTCAAAAGCTAATATTCAGGCCACATTAACTGCACAAACTTCAGTCC